>JAUWZC010000085.1 GCA_030615565.1 Desulfobacteraceae bacterium
AATTTGCCTTTTCATGTGGGCATCTGCATTATCCTCACCAATATTGTGTTGGTATTGGGATACAGGCTCATGGGGAGCAAGTTTCTCCAGCCATTTGTCATAGTCGTGATGTAGTCCAGGTTCATCGTCATTTATAAATATACTGGCTGTTATATGCATAGCATTGCAAAGGATAAAACCCTCCTTAATCCTGCTTTCTTTTAGACACTCTTCCACCTGGGGGGTTATGTTGACGAATGCTCGCTTGGTACGTACTTCAAACCAGAGTTCTTTTCGATAGCTTTTCATATATAACTCCTGAATAATGTCCCTGCCGATATAAAAAATTCCTCTCAGCCACCAAGACTCAAAGGGAAGATTGGTGACTTCGTGTCTTGCTTCCGAGTTCCGGATTCCGTCCTCGGAATTCGGAAACCCGCCCCGTTCCGGGTCGGGACGGGGTTGACTGAATAATAACAGATCAGATTATAATAAACACATAAAGGGGAAAAATCTATGATTTATTTTCCCTTGATTTCAGTGCGAAATGTTGATAAATGCCTATTACGTGAGGATAGGAGAAGATAACTTTTACCGCCGCCCTTTAATGCCCCACCCGGGAGGGTGGGGATGGAGGCGGCTAATGAATTATTTCCTTTTTTCAAGACCCGCCCGGAAGGGCGGGGTCGTTGACTCAAGAAAGGTAAAGATAAATAATGCCTATTTATGAATATAGGTGCATTGAATGTGGTAAGCAGAGATATTAGTAGGGATTCGACTGGAGGAGTCTACAGGAAAGATTAATAAAGAAGGAGAATCAATAAATGTCAGTCGATTTTGATAAGGCAATGGATGAAATACAGGCTTCTATTATAGAAGATGCCCGAAAGGTATATTCAGAAAGGGTGATTGAAAGGTGGCTTAGCCCAACACATATGGGAGAGATGGAAAAGCCTCAGGGGTACGGAAAGGTTAAAGGGCCATGTGGGGATACCGTAAAGGTATTTCTTGATATTCATAATGACAAGATAATCGATGCCCAGTTTATTACTGATGGGTGTATGACTACTATCGCTGCAGGCAGTATGGCCTGTGAACTTGCCATAGGAAAAAATATTAAGGATGCATTCAAAATTAGCAAAGAAGTGATTTTAAAAAATTTAGACGGTCTGCCAGAAGAAAGCACTCACTGTGCTCTTTTAGCATCCAATACCCTGAAAGAGGCCTTAACTGATTACCTTACGTCCAAGGATGAAATATGGAGAAGGCTCTACAAAAAACAGTAAGGAAATGGAAGGATATAGGGTTCAGTATAAAAATTAAGCCCCTATTGTCTTTCTATATCTTATGCAATTTTCATTATTGTTATTATGATCAAGCAAAGCTAGATACTCTATGTTTCTGTAAGCCTTTTGTTTAGCACCTTCCAGTGTTGCATCGCCAGCGATTATATGCAATACTCTTCCACCGTCTGTTACAAGGCCTCTTTCTGTGTCTTCCCTTACGCCTGAAAAGTAAATTGCAATTCCTCTCTCTATATTATCCAGCCCTGTTAGTACGTGACCTTTTCCATAGCGGCCTGGATATCCCTTGTTCCATCCCTTGCTTGCCTTTGAGCGGCCTTCCATGGCAACTATATCCACATAGTGCTGGTTGTTCCAGACAGGATGGGTTTTATCCAAATTACCTTCCCATACTGCCATGCCAATCTCGAATAGGTCTGTGCTTAATTTCCGGCAAAGTACCTCCCACTCAGGATCGCCATGTCTTACATTAATTTCAAAGACATCAAGTTGGTTGTAAGGATCAAGATTCAACCCGAAGTATAAGACACCTTTATAATTCCATCCCAGGCCTAAATCACCCCTGTTGTAAATTGCATTTACCGTTGGGTTTACAATCTCTTTTATAATCCTGTTCACAAGCCATGGGGTCGCCAGTTTATGGGGTGCATAACATCCTGTACCACCTGTATTGAGGTTTCCACCAAACTCAGTAATTGATTCCTCATCATTCTGATCAAAGGCCTGTTTGTAATCCTGGACAAACATTTTTAAGGGAAGAGCATGTTTACCATCCAGATATACGAAAAAGGAGATCTCTGTGCCATATTTTCTTTCTTCGATAACAACATTGTCGCCTGATTTTCCGAATATTTTTTCTACCATTATTTTTTCAATTGCGCTCTCGGCTTGGACAACATCATCACACCCAATGGCACCCTTTCCTGCTGCGAGGCCATTTGCCTTTACAAAAACCTGATAGCCAATATTCCGGACATATCTTTTTGCATCTCCTGGATTATCAAAAACCCTGTATTCTGGCTTGGGTACTCCTATTTCCATTAAGATATTATCAGTAAATGCTCTGTCATTCTCTAATCTGACATATTCTCTTTTTGGTCCAATTGTTCTTATTCCTTTTTCATTCAGTATATCCACCAGACCTTCTTCAAGGGGGTTTTCTGAGCCTATATCAACGAGATCAACCTTGTTTTCCAGGCAAAATTTCGCTACCTCATTAAAATCTCTTATATCTATACATTCTATTAATTTTCTCTTCCCCTTGGGTGTATAAGGTACTCCAGCATTGCCAGGAACAAAATAGACCTTTTCAACATGCTGACTGTCTCCGTATTTATCAGCAAGAGAGTGGTCTCTCCCTCCAGTACCATATACAAGGACTTTCATTTTTTCCTCCCTAAACGGTGATGTTAAGATGCTGAATTATATGTGGGCAAGGGGTGGGTGCAAAAGTTTGATTAATGGAGTATATTGAGATTGTTAAAGTATGTCAACATTAATTGCTTAATTGCAGGATCGGTTTGGACTTGTCTTTTTCTTTTATATTTTGTTATACTTCTTCAAATTTTCAGGCAAACAATAGCTAACATTATTGTGACTACTCATGTTCAAAGTTCCAGGGTTCACGCCTGCCCTGGCGCGACTTGATGTGCACTCTTGATACTATCGCATTGAATGCTACGCTAAACGTTTATACCCAATGGGACAGCGAAGCCAGGTCTGGGCCAGGGGTTCAAGGTTAAGAAGCGATGAAGATTGGAGTTATCTCAGATACCCACCTAAAAAATGTGAATCCCCAGTTAATGGATATCTATCAGGATTATTTTTCTGATGTGGATATGATTATTCATGCTGGAGATCTTGTTTCTGATGAAATAGTTGATTTTTTAAGCAAGAAGCCACTCCATATAGTTCATGGGAATATGGACAATTTTGATATAAAGGAGAAATTTCCTAAAAAAAAGATAATAGAGGTAAGCGGTTTCCGTTTGGGGTTAATACATGGATGGGGTTCCCCTTTTGGAATAGAAAGGAAGTTAAGATCAGAGTTTAATGATGTCCATGTCATTATCTACGGCCATTCTCACAGGCCGGCTAATCATATTGATAAAGGAGTTATTTTTTTTAATCCAGGAGCTGCTGCCGGTTTCAGCATGAGTGGATCTCATTCGATTGGAATTTTGGATATAACTGATAAAATAAATGGTACTATAATTACAATTTAAGGTTACATGATGAAGGTTCTTTGGGCGCCTTGGCGAATGGAATATGTTAGTTCTGATAGTAAAAAAGGGGAATGCATATTTTGTCCAGGCGCTGACAGGAGTCAAGATGAAGAAAGATTAATTTTATTTATTGGTAATTTAAGCATTGTTCTTATGAACAGGTTTCCTTATATAAATGGCCATCTTTTGATAGCCCCCTTGCGGCATGTTTCAACTTTAGATGCACTATTACCAGAGGAGAAACTTGACCTAATCACAAGGGTTGAAAACTCCATCGGAGTTTTAAAAGAGGTATTAAGGCCAGAGGGCTTTAATATAGGTTTAAACCTGGGAAAGGTAGCAGGGGCCGGGGTTGAGGATCATATTCATTTACATATTGTTCCACGATGGATAGGGGATACTAATTACATGACTGTATTTGGAGAAGTGAGGGTAATTCCAGAGCATATTCAAGAGACATATCGAAAATTGTTACCTTTTTTCAAATAGCTTTAGACACCATAGGATATTCTTTAAAAACTTTTAGGAGGATTTTATGAAACATATAAAGGCTATTATAAGTATATTATTAATGTTAATGGTTGTAATCCTTGTTGTTGAGAACCTTGGGGAGTTATCCAAGACATTGACACTTAAAGTAGACCTTCTTTTTTGGGACTCTAAAACCCCACCAATGGCCTTCTATTTGGTCGTTATAATTGTTTTTCTACTTGGTATCCTCGTAGCTGGTTTCTACGGTATACTTGAGCGCTTCAAATTAAAGAAGAAAATAAGGATAATTTCAAAGGAGAAAAAGGAAAAAGACAAAGAGCTGAATTCTTTGAGAAACTTGCCTATCGTTGAAAGTAAGATAGAAGATAAAGGCCCAGAAGAAGAAGATCAGGATTAGGACCTGATTGGCGGGAAGAGATTAGGTTACCTCTAGATGTCTTCATAACCCAAGATCTTAACATTTATCCGCCAGACTTACGGCGGATTTATGTCAAGCCCGCCCTGGCGCGATGTGATCATAACAAGCTATTGTCCCTTTAGCACTAAGTGAACGGGAGCTATAAAATTTCACATTTGCATGCCAGGTCTGGGCCAGGGTTGCGCAACTCGAAGCGGCCAACGGTTACGTACCAACGGCCGATGACCGATTTTCGGAAGACGATTCGAGCCTCGTAATCTCAACCCTTTGACGTAACCAAATGTCACAGAAACTGACCAGTTGCTCCAAAGGGGTTATGCTCTTCATACCTTGTCAGTTTGAGGCGGAGCTTTTCTAGGATGTGGGAAGAAATTAAAAATTTGTTTTTTGGACCGATTGATCTTAGATTTGGTGTCTGGTTAATCGTTGCCTTTGTAGGCGGCTTCCTTGTAGATAGGTTTATTAGATCGAGAAGTGCTGAAAAGCTTAAGAAAAAACTGGATAAGGGAGATAAAGCCTTCTTTCAGGGCATTCAACACATACTTTCCAATGAGCCAGATCAGGCTATCGAACAGTTCACAAAGTCGGTTCAGATTAACTCAGATACTATCGAGACTTATGTTGCTTTGGGCCATCTTTATAGGTCTAAGGGGGATATAGAGAGGGCTATCAGGATAAGACAGGGAATAATTTTAAGACCTAATCTGGACAAAGAGATAAGGTTGAGGGCAACCTTTGATCTGGGTTTAGATTACAGGAAGGGGGGGTTTTTAAATCGGGCTATATTGGCATTTCAGGAGGTTCTTGAGGATGACCCAAACAATATAGAGGCCCTTGAGCAGATCGAGCGAATTTATGAAGATATATACGATTGGGAAAAGGCCTTTAAAACGAGACAGGCTATCTCAAAGCTAGTAAAAGGTAATCATCGGCATATCCTTGCACACCAACAAACAGAACTTGGGAAGATACAGGAAAAAAATGGTGATATGGTAAGGGCTGAGAAATCTTATAAAAAGGCCATCTCTATCTTTGACAGATGCGTTGATGTCTATCTTCATTTGGGTGATCTCTATTTTAGTCAGCAAAGGCACAAAAAAGCTTTATCTACATGGAAGAGAGTAGTTGATGTGGTACCTCAGTTTACTTTTCTTGCCTATCAAAGGTTAGAGAAGGCTTACTCAAAGATGAAGAATCTAAAGGGTGTAGAGGATATTTTACGAGAGTCTGCCCGAAGGAATTCTGATAGCTTTACACATTTAGCCTTAGCCAGGTACCTCTATAATAAGGGAGAGGTAGATTCTGCTTTGGGTGAACTCAATCAGGCTATTAAATCAGTCCCCTCCTTTTTAAATGCCAGGAAATTTATGGGGGAGATACTTCTAAAAAAAGGTAGAAATGAAGAGGCCTTAGAGGCCTATAAAGATCTCCTCTTAATATTAGATTTTCCCTATTTAAAGTTTCAATGTAGCAATTGTGGGTACAGACCAGACGAACTTGTTTGGAAATGCCCACAGTGCTTGAAGTGGGATTCGATAGATATTATAAAGCCATCTTCTTCTGACTTATCTAATGGTAATGTGCCTTCTTAAATCTCTGCATTTCCCTTCTTTTATTTTAGTAAACTGTTACCATAGAGGCAAAAGGATTCTTATATGATACGCAGATTGATACTTGGAAGATATTTGCTGCTCTTTTTCTTTCTATCCCTTTTCCTTGTCCTATTTTTCGCTACCTTTAATCGAGTTGCTATAGCAGAGTCCAATTCTGCCAGAATTCTTTTACAAAAGGCAGGGGCATGCACAAAAAACCTTTATCGATCTAAAGCTAAGAAAAAATACAGGCATAATTGGGAGAGATGCATCAAGAGATATGAAAGGGTTTACAAGACCTTTCAAGATACAAATGAGGCAGTGCAGGCTATGTACGCTGCTGGTAAACTATGGGCTAATCTCTATGGTTATTCAGGGAGGAATTCTGATATAGAAAGGGCTGTATCAATCTATCGAGAACTGGTAGAGAAATACAAGACCCATAGACTGGCTGATGACGCCCAATACAAATTGGGAGAGATCTTTTATAAGCACAAAAAGGATCCAAAGCAGGCCTATGTTGAATTTTTAAAGGTAGAGATAAAGTTTCCAAAGGGAGATGCAAGGGTTAGAGCATCTAAGATGATGGATAAGCTGGAGATTGTCTTAGGGAAGAAAAGGTTAGCAAGAGAGAAAGTTAAAGAGGACAAAGTCAAGAAAAAGAAATTGATTTCAGTAAAGAATCTCAGGCACTGGTCCACCCCTACCTATACAAGGGTGGTCATAGACTTAGAGAATCCAGTCAAATACAAGAAGCACCTGTTAAAGAAGGACCCGGACCTTAGGAAGCCGAGACGTCTTTTTGTGGATCTGGAAAATACCCGGATTAGCAAGGACATAGAAAGTTCCATACTCATAAAAGATGGCCTATTGAGAAGGGCCAGGGCTGCACAGTATAATAAAAAGACTGTAAGGGTTGTCCTCGATATTGACAATATGGAAGGATATAAGATCTTTCATCTTTATGATCCCTTCAGGATTGTCGTTGATGTACAGGGAAAAGAACTGAAGGTGAAACCTGCAAAAAAAGTAATTGCTAAAAGGCCTCCGGAAAAGGAAAAGATAAAGAAAGGCAAAAAAGAAAGGATATCTTTAGCAAAGCAGTTAGGGTTAGGGGTAAAGAGAATTGTAATTGATGCAGGTCATGGCGGAAAAGATCCGGGTGCTATTGGGAGAAATGGCTTAAAAGAGAAAGATATTATGCTCAAGCTCGCGAATTTAGTGGCAAAGAAGGTGAGAGAAAACCTCAATTGCCATGCAATCTTAACCAGGACAAGTGATGTATTTTTACCCTTGGAAAAGAGAACTGCCGTTGCTAACATCAAAAAGGCTGATCTGTTTATCTCTCTTCATACAAATGCCCATAAGAATAGGAAAATTCAGGGCATAGAGACATACATATTGAATATAGCCTTAGATGAAGATAGCATGAATTTGGCTGCAAGAGAAAATGCCACCTCCAGAAAAAATATAAGTGACCTCCAGATGATTCTAAACGACCTTATGCTTAATACAAAGATAAATGAGTCGAGTAGGCTGGCGGAATTTGTACAAAAAGGTTTAATAAAGGAGCTGCGAAAAGGATACAAAATAGTTAGGAATAGGGGCGTAAGGCAAGCACCATTCTATGTACTAATTGGTGCCGAGATGCCCTCAATTCTGGTAGAGGTAGGATATATTACGAATTCAGTAGAAAATAGACGACTTTGCACTGATAGCTACCTTAAGAGGGCTGCTTCAGGTATTGTGAAGGGCATTGATTTATATATAAAGGATATGGAATTAGCCCGCAAAGGTGGATAAAAAGGATCTCCTCAAAACGCCGGGTTCAAACAGCTAGAAGACTTCCCGAAAAGTTGCAGAATTCGTTAATGCAAACCGGCTCAACCGGCGAACCAACCAACATTAAAGCGGTTACCAGAGATATTTGGGCAAAAGCCTGTCGAGGTTTGACCCTCATTACATAATAAGCTTCTCTAAAAACGAGATAGAATTATGTTGACTTATCTCTTAGGAAAAGATAGAGTGGCAACATGAAAAATATCCTGGATCCTCTAATCGACGATTTCCATGAGCGTGGACTACCTGAACTCATGTCGCGCCCTCAGTCAATGGAATGGGTATCGGGCAAAGCCAACGTCGTGATCGGCATGAGGCGGTCTGGAAAGACATGGTTTTGCTATCAGCAAATGCAGGAATTACTGGGAAAAGGACTTGAGAAGGAGCGGCTGCTCTATCTTAACTTCGAGGATGAGCGCCTGCTCCCATTTTCTGCTCAGGACTTTCAATTTGTATTGGAGACATACTACCGCAAATTTCCTGCGTTCAAAAGTCAGCAATGTTATTTGTTTCTTGATGAGGTACAGCGTATCGAAGGTTGGGACAAGTTCGTCCGACGAGTACTGGATACCGAACAATTATCGGTCTGCGTGACCGGTTCATCATCAAGGCTCCTCAGCAAAGAAATAGCTACCAGTTTACGGGGCAGGTCACTCACCACAGAGATATTCCCATTCAGTTTCAAAGAGTTCTTATGCTATAAAAAGGTTAACCTGAAATCAGTGCAGCGATTCGGTTCCAAAACAAGGGCGATGCTGCAAAATCTGATTGGTCAGTATCTCAAGATAGGGGGATTCCCCGAAGTGCAAACCTTTGATGATGAACTAAGGCGCGAGGTGCTCCGAAACTATCTGGATGTCGTGATCCTGCGTGATGTGGTAGAGCGATACTCAATCAGCAACACCGTGGCTCTTAGGGCTCTTATTAGGCATATTATAAACGCTCCAGCAACGCGGTTTAGCGTAAACAAATTCTACAACTCGCTAAAAAGTCAAGGTGTTGCCTGCACAAAAAATAATCTATATGGCTATATGGACCACCTCACGGACACCTTTCTTTTCTACCAGGTGCCAATACATTCCTGCTCGGAAAGAGTCCGCTGGGTGAATCCGAAGAAAGTCTATGTTATTGATCCGGGGCTTCTGGAAGCTATGTCTATCCATATAACGAATGATCGGGGAGCTTTACTTGAGAATCTTGTCTTCATGCATTTTCGCAGGCAGGGACTTGCGCCTGAGTATTATGTCACGAAAAAGGGGGCCGAGGTTGATTTTGTGCTGGCCGCGGAAGATAGAGGCGAGCGCCGGCTTATACAGGTCTGCTGGGATATTCAC
>JAUWZC010000079.1 GCA_030615565.1 Desulfobacteraceae bacterium
TTTCTTTTCAATCCATTCCCAGGTCTCATCTTTGTAGGTACGCATAAATAAAATATATCAAAAATGCTTACAAAGAAGCTATGAAATTTCAACCAGAAGCATGATGTACTTGATATTAATGAAAGTTATTGCTAAAGGAAATGTAATTTATTGGAAATTTGCATGGTAATTACCTTCTAGCAGGAGAATGAAATGGGTGGTGCATTAGAAGGAATTAAAGTAATAGATCTATCAAGGATGTTGCCAGGTCCATACTGCTCTATGATTCTGGCAGATCATGGAGCAAGGGTAATAGCAATTGAGGACAAGAGGTTTATGGCAGATGATATCTTTTTATCTCCTGTAAACAGGAACAAGGATCATATGACATTAAACCTAAAGACAAAAGAGGGGCATGACATCTTCTTTAAATTGATAAGGGATGCCGATGTGCTTATGGAGGGATTTAGGCCTGGTGTAACCAAAAGACTCGGTATAGACTACGAGACCTTAAAGAAAGTTAATTCAAGAATAATCTATTGCTCTATTACCGGTTATGGTCAGGATGGCCCATACAGGGATGTGGCTGGTCACGATGTTAATTATCTCAGCTTTGCTGGCATACTGGATATGATTGGTGAAAAGGATAGGACTCCTTGTATCCCTGGAATACAGATAGCTGATCTGGTCGGAGGAGGGATGAATGCAGCTATTGGCATCCTTTTGGCCCTTGTAGCAAGAGAGAAGACTGGCAGGGGACAATATATCGATATATCCATGACCGACGGTATGGTTGGCCTTTTATCTGTACCTCTTTATATCTTACAGAGAAATGGTATGGTTCCAAAGAGATCGGACACATTTCTCTCTCATCGATATGCATGTTATAATGTCTATGAGACTGCTGACAAAAGATATATCTCCATTGGTGCTGTTGAAAACCGATTCTGGCAAAATCTGTGCGATGTTTTGGAGGTGCCAGAATATGGACCTTTGCAATATGACGATAGTCACCGGAAAGAGATACTGGCCTTTTGTCGGAAGGCCTTCAAGAAAAAGACTTTAGATGAGTGGGTCAGAGAATTAAAGGATAAAGATGTCTGCTGGGGAAAGGTACAGGACTTAGAAGAGGTTTTTAATGATCCAATTTTTTTAGCCAGGGATATGGTCGGTGAGGTTAAGGATAACAAAGGGAAATCCGTAACAGTGCTGGGTATACCTGTCAAACTTAGTGACACATCAGGTTCTATACGCACAGCACCGGTTGGTTTTGGAGAAAGCACCAAAAAGATACTAGAAGAGCTTGGCTATGCGAAAAGAGAGATTGACCGTTTTATGGAGAAAAGTGTAGTTTGAGTGTTAAAGGAGAAATTAGAGGCTTTGCCCCAATTGGAGTATTGGAGTGATGGGTGAACTTGTCCTGAACAAAGTGAAGGAGAAGAATAAAAACTTTTTTAGTTCTTATTACCCAATACTCCAGTACTCCAGCACTCCATTCCCCCAAAGGCGCTTGCCACTGAAGGCACAATGATTTTCCGTCCGCCTTCGGTGGAATAGAAATTTCGAGGCGTTTATTTATGTGGATAAAGCAACCCGGTACAGTTACTGAGAGGATTGAATTTTTAGGTCGCCCAGAACTATGTTCATATCTCGTTAAAGGAGATACTTATGCCCTTGTCGGTGGAGCTATGGCACATGTCATACCTGATGTGCTATCTCAGCTTAATGATCTTGAAGTAGATCTGGAGAGAATCAGACATCTCGTCATTCTCCATAGCCATTATGATCATCTTGGTATGGCTCCATATCTTACGCAACAGTGGCCATGGCTCAAGGTTGCTATTTCAGAGGTTGGGGCACGTATCCTGACAAATCAAAAGGCCCTGAAGGCAATACAAGATTATAACAATTCGATGTTAGGGGCAAAGAGTGGAGCTTATCAGATTGAACCACTAAATATTGTAAAAGAAGGTTTTCCTGTTCATCTTATAATAAATGGTGGAATGGAAATTGATCTTGAAAATGGGGTCAAACTTCAGATCATTGACGTTCCAGGACATTCTGTGTGCAGTGTGGCTGTTTATCTACCCAGAGAATATGCCCTATTTCCATCTGACAGTATTGGGACCCTGACAGAAGAGAGAATCCTTCCTATGGGGAGTTCGAATTATGATTATTTTCAAGAGAGCATAGATAAGCTCGGTAAGATCAGAGCAGAGATTATCTGCTTAGAACACTTTGGCGCCCTAACACCACCTAAGGGTATTGAGTTCTGTGAAAGAGTTAAAAAGGAGGCTAAAGATTTCCGAAAGGAGATGATAGATACCTATAAGAGAAAGGCAGACATAGATCTAACAATAGAGGAGCTTGTAAAAGCATGTGAAACCAGGTTATCAAAGATGGGACTTTTACCAGAGGATTTATTAAAGGGTATTTTAAAAAGAATGGTTATGTTTGTTAACCAAATAGAATAAACAAGCATGTCCGTTGATAGTTGTCAGTTGTTAGGTGAGATGGAGCATAGATAACTTACTGACTACATTAAAAAACAGTCTATGTTTTCGTTTTATTTCTCCTTTTTGTCTTTCTCTTTTTTTTCTGTTCCGATTCTTTGATTGATTCACTCATCATCTTTAACCTTTCCATTACCAGATAATTCAGGGTATTTTTTGGATAATTTCCTTTTTTATTCCTCATTCCTGCCTTAACACCGGTTAGGATCTCAATTCCCTCATCCATATTTTCGATGGCATAGATATGAAATTTACCCTTTTCTACAGCAGTTATAACTTCCTTTTTAAGCATCAAGTCGTTTATATTTCTTTTTGGAATAATGACACCTTGCTTACCGGTTAGACCTCTGGCCTTACAGACATCAAAAAAACCCTCTATCTTCCTGGTAACTCCACCGATAGGCTGACATTCACCTAACTGGCTTACAGAACCGGTAACAGCAATCCCTTGATATATAGGACTATTTGATAGGCAGGAGAGGATAGTAAAAAGTTCGGCTGCTGAGGCGCTGTCTCCATCAATCATTCCATAGCTTTGCTCAAAGGTAACGCTGGCTGAAAGGGCAAGGGGTTTGTCCAGTGCATATTTATTTTTTAGGTAACTTTCCAAAATCAGGACACCTTTAGTATGAATATTGCCGCTCATTTTGGCCTCCCTCTCGATATCAACAACCCCTTCCTTACCAGGTGTAGCTGTAGCGGTTATCCTTACTGGTCTGCCAAAGGTATAGTCACCTAAATCATAGATAGTTAAACCATTTAATTGGCCTACAACCTTCCCTCTTGTCTGGATATGGAGGGTATCTTCTTCAATCATTTCCTGGAGTTTCGTCTCTACAAGATTTGATCTCTGCGTCTTTTCATGAATGGCCCTCTCGATATCACTTGATTCAATAAGTTTTTTACCCCTTTGCTTGGCCCAAAAGTTGGACTCTACCACTAAATCTTTTATTTCTGGCAACTTAAGCGACATCTTTCGCTGGTCTCCCACCAGTTCGGATGTATACTCTATGATCCTGGCCAGGCCTTTTTTTTCGATCTCCAGTAGATTTTCCTCTTCACATACCTTGGCAATATAGAAGAGATAATTGTTAATCTGCTTTTTAGACATTTTTATATTATCATCAAGCTGGGCCTTGACCTTGAACAACTTTTTAAAATCGCTATCTAAAGAATATAGAAGATGATATATATAAGGATCACCTATCAAGATGACCTTGAGATTAAAAGGGATGGCCATAGGTTTTAAGGTCTTTGTTGATATAAATCCTATCTCTTCTGCCAGATCTTCAATCCTAATCTCCTTATTTTTGATCGCCCTTTTAAGGGCATTCCAAGACCCAAGACTTCTTAGCAGATCGATGGCCTTAATAATGAGATAACCACCGTTTGCCCTATGGAGTGCTCCGGGTTTTATCATGGTAAAGTCTGTAAACAGGGTACCAAATTGTGCATGCTTCTCTATCCTGCCGAAGATATTAGGATAGGTAGGGTTGTTTTCGGTTATAACTGGAGCCCCTTTTAACTTTGAGTTGTCAATCAAGATATTTACCTTATATCGGGTGAATGAGGGTTCAGGCTGGGATATGAAGAATGAGCCTTGTTGGATTGGTTGTTTTTGTTTGAAATCATCTATGTTAAGAATAATGTCATCCTTCATGCCTTTGAAATAATCTAATACCTCTGGCAGATCCTTATATTTTATCTCAAGCTCTTCTATGAGGTGTCCAACTCGGTAAAGGGCTATCTTTTTGTCAAGCTCCTTAATTTTCTCTTTTGATCCTCTATCCAGATTTCTAATGTTTCTCACTGTTTCTTTCATCTTGTTCTGCAATTCCTGGCTTACCTTCTGGAGCCTTTTTCTTTCTTTCTCTGGCATGATCGCAATAGTTTCGTCATCTATAGGTTTGCCATCCTTCGATGGTAGAATCATCATTCCCGCCTGACTGATGTTCAGGACAAATCCCACCTTGTTTGCCCTTTTTTCCAACTGGGAGATTAATTCGTTCCTCTTGGTATTCAATGTTTTGGTTATAGTTTCCTTTTCTTTATTATAATCCTCACTTTCAAAGACATCATGTATACCTGTCTTAACCTCTTCTATTAACTCAGATATATCCTTTTTTAATTTTATACCCATACCTCTGTTCAGCTTAAGAAATTTAGGGGTATCTGGTTCCTGAAAATTGTAGACATAGCACCAGTCAGAGGGTGGTGGATCTTTTTTGGCTATTTTATCAATGTAGGTTTTGGCGATAAAGGTAAGACCAGTCCTCTCTGGTCCGGCTACATATAAATTGTAGTCATTTCTTGGCATCTTGAGCCCAAATTGAATTCCTTTGGCTGCCTTATCTTGGGCTACCAATAATTGTTTCTTTTTATTTATATCTCTTGTAGATTGAACGCCCAGAGAATCTGGGTTACACAATACCCGGAGCCTTTTTGGCGATACTTCTTTAGATTTTTTATCCATATTAATACCTTTTTTGGTTTTACTGTTACCAACTATCTGCCTTCATTATCAACCCTTTTTTTAAATTGCAAGGCAATATTTATAGGTGTCTGTTGAGAATTACTGACTATTAATATAATCACAAATTTGTTTGACTTCAATTTTCCTGAATGATAGTTTTAGAAAATGAATGACGATTCATTCTTTTTTTACACCTTTACATTTAAATTTTAGCTCACTTTAGGCGCCTTAGCTCATTTAAAAAGGAGGTTTATTTATGAACAGGGTTATCAAAAAGTGCGCGGTTATTGGAGCTGGTGTGATGGGAGCAACCATCGCAGCCCAGTTGGCCAATGTGGGTATCGAGACAATCCTTCTCGATATTGTGCTCCCTGAATTGACAGATGATGATAAAAAAAAGAAGCTTACTAAGGATAGTAAGGAATTCAGGAATAAACTGGCGCAGAGCGGATTAGAAAAGGCGCTGAAGTCAAAACCTGCATCCTTTTATATTCCAGAAAGCGCCAAGCTGATCACCATCGGCAACCTGGAGGATAATATAGGATGGTTAGGTGATTTGGATTGGATCATCGAAGTAGTGGTGGAAAGGCTGGACATCAAAAAGAGCGTTTTTGAAAAGATTGAAACGGTTTTGAAGCCCGGAACCATCATTACCTCCAATACCTCGGGTATATCGGCCAAGATAATGTGTGAAGACCGCTCAGAAAACTTTCGAAAGCATTTTGCCATTACCCATTTTTTCAACCCTCCAAGATACATGAAACTATTAGAGATTGTACCAGGTCCCGATACACTCCCCGAAGTTATTGAGACCCTGGCTGAAACATGTGAGAAGGTGCTTGGAAAGGGGATTGTATATGCCAAAGATACCCCAAATTTCGTGGCTAACCGTATAGGTGTCTATAGCATGTTTTATGTTATCAAGACTATGATGGACCTGGGATTGAATGTTGAAGCTGTAGATAAACTTACAGGGCCGGTAATAGGACATCCCAAGAGTGCGTCCTTCAGGACGGCAGATCTGGTTGGCCTGGACACACTTCTTCACGTTTCGGACAATGTGTATGAGGGGGCACCTAATGATGAGAAACGGGAGATGTTTAAGGCCCCAGATTTTATCAAACAGATGATTGAGAAAAACCTGCTAGGCGAAAAGACCGGACAAGGTTTTTACAAGAAGAGTAAAGATGTAGAAGGGAATAAGGTGATTCTTTCCCTGGATTACAATACCCTGGAATATAGCCCCCAGGAAAAAGTAAAGCTGGCCTCCCTGGAGGCAGCAAAAAATATTTCAGGCACAGCTCAGAAGATTAAATCGCTTTACTCTGCTAAAGATTTGGCAGGGCAGTTCAGCTTTTGTACTTTGACAGAAACACTCATCTATTCAGCCAATCGGATTCCGGAAATAGCTGATGATATTGTAAATATCGATAATGCAATGAAGTGGGGATTTGCCTGGAAAATGGGTCCCTTTGAGGTCTGGGATGCCATTGGGGTAGGCAAGTCTGTGGCGAAAATGAAAGAGGCGGGATACCAAATTCCGGCCTGGGTTCAGGAAATGCTTGATAGTGGAAAAGAGTCCTTTTACAAGAGAGAGGCCGGCAGGCTCTATTTCTATGATCTTCCTTCCAAGGATTATAAGGAAATTCCGGTCAAGCCAGAGATCATTCTTTTATCCTCCCTTAAGGATCGGGAAATGAAGGTGGCAGGGAATAAGGGCGCGAGCCTGATTGACATCGGTGATGGGGTGGCCTGCCTGGAATTCCATACCAAGATGAATGCTCTGGGTGATGATATTATCAGCATGATCATGAAATCGGCTGACATTGTGAGCAAGGATTTCCAAGGCCTGGTGATTGCCAACCATGCTGATAATTTCTCCGTTGGGGCTAATTTGGTTATGGTTCTGTTCGCAGCCCAGGAAGAGGAGTGGGATGAACTGGATTGGATGATCAAGATCTTTCAGGATTCCTTAATGAAGCTGAAATATCTGGATAAACCTGTAGTCGCTGCACCAGCCGGAATGGCCCTGGGCGGTGGGTGTGAGATCTGTATGGCTTCTGATCGTGTTCGCTTTGCCGCTGAGACCTATATGGGCCAAGTGGAAGTCGGAGTGGGATTGATCCCCGCTGGAGGAGGATGCAAGGAAGTGCTTATTCGCAACACAGGACACCTGTTCGAGGTCCAGAAAGGAGGGATTTACCCAAAACAGATCGAATTGATGCCCTTTGTGGCCAGGGCCTTTGAGACCATTGCCATGGCCAAGGTAGCCACTTCTGGACCTGAGGCAATTAAACTTGGATATCTGAAACCCACTGATAAGATGACAGTCAATAGAGATTACCTGATAGAAGACGCTAAAAAGACGGTTTTGGCCATGAATATGGAGGGCTATAAACCGCCGAGGCCTCTTGATGAGATCAGCGTGGCCGGGGAAAATACCTTTGCCATGGTTAAACTTGGTTTGTGGACCATGCATGAGTCAGGCTACATCACTGAACATGATGTAACTGTCTCTACCAAGGTGGGATATGTACTGTGTGGTGGAAATGTCCTTGAGTATACCAAGGTGAGCGAGCAATACCTATTGGATTTAGAGAGAGAGGCATTTTTGAGTTTGTGTGGGGAACCCAAGACTCAGGATAGGATTCAGCACATGCTGAAGACAGGTAAACCATTAAGAAATTAAATCCTAAATCCGAAACAAACCCAAAAATCAAATTTTTCAATGTTCAAAACAAAAGAAAAATAGATGAGAGATGTTTACATTTTGCCATTTGCAAACTGGTAGTTTAATAATATTTAGCTATTTGTTTTAGACATTTGAATTTAAAAATTTGGTCATTGTTTTGAATTTCGACCTGCCCGCCATCGCGAGCTCAGGCAAGACGGGCTGGTATTCGAATTTCGAGTTTAATCTTTATGGAGGGAGGAACATAAGATGAAAGAGGCCGTGATTGTTGCTGCATGCAGAACAGCGGTGGGAAGGGCCCCAAGAGGAATATTAAAGGATACACGACCGGAATATATGGGGACTGCGGTATTAAGTGATTTAATAAAAAGGGCAGGGGATATGGATCCTATGCTCATTGATGATGTGATTATTGGATGCACTTTCCCTGAGGCAATCCAGGGGCTCAACTTAGGCCGCGTCCTGGTTATGTCCTTGGGCTGGCCAGATCGCATTCCAGGAATGACTGTAAACAGATTTTGTTCTTCAGGTCTGCAGGCCATTGCCATTGGCGCGGAGAAGATCATGTGCGGTTATGCTGATGTGGTGATCGCTGGTGGAGTGGAAAACATGAGCCAGATTCCCATGGGCGGGAGCATGATGTATCCTAATCCTGCACTTGTAGATATGAGACCGGGTGCATTTACCGGGATGGGGTTAACCGCAGAAAATGTAGCAGAACGGTATAATATAAGCCGAGATGAGCAGGATGAATTCGGGGCCAGAAGCCAGCAGAGGGCTGAGGCTGCCATCAAAGCGGGCCGCTTCAAAACCCAGATTGTCCCTTTGAAGGTCAAGAAGCAAAAGCAATTGCCTAATGGGCATTTTGAGTACGAAGAGATCATCTTTGATACAGACGAGGGCATGCGTCCAGGAACGACAAAGGAGGGTATCTCTAAGATTCGCTCGGCATTCAAGGCCAATGGTACCGTGACAGCCGGCAATTCTTCACAGACAAGCGATGCAGCGGCAGGGGTGGTGCTGATGTCCAAGGAGAAGGCCAAAGAACTGGGTCTGAAGCCTATGGCCACCTTTCGATACCATGTGGTAGAGGGCTGTCCACCGGAATATATGGGGGTAGGACCTTCGGTGGCTATACCTAAGGTGCTGAAGATAGCTGGTATGCGTCTTGATCAAATGGAGTTGATAGAGTTGAACGAGGCCTTTGCAGCCCAGGCCATCTATTGTATCAGAGAGCTGGGGATCAATGAAGAGATTACCAATGTGAATGGCGGCGCCATTGCATTGGGCCACCCTTTAGGTTGCACTGGGGCGAAATTGACCACCCAACTGATCTATGAAATGCAGAATAGAAAGCTTCGGTGGGGACTGGTTTCCATGTGCATCGGGTTTGGCATGGGCGCCGCTGGCATCTTTGAGATAGAGGATTATTAGTATCTGCTCAAAAATTTAATGCGCCTTAGGCGCATTAAGGAAGGACATGGGTGTCTTTTTTTGTTATGTCCTTCAAATCCCGCTAAGCGGGACCATGTCATTTCAAAATTGGGTAATAGCCTCTCGGCCCTGAGCCTGTCGAGAGCCCCTCGGCCGTGAGCCCCTCGGCCTTGAGCTCGGAGCCGAATGGCCTCCAAGTCGAACGACTCGAGGCCGAAGGGCAACTTGGCCTTAGAATCATATGATCTGTCTATATAAATCCCGACATGTCGGGAAAATGACAACGAAGCTTAAGCTATATTTAAGGCCCGCCCTGGCGCGAACTTTGTGGTATATTATATGATCGTTTTATTATTACTCAGACTCATTTTAAATACTACTGCATTGCTAGCC
>JAUWZC010000281.1 GCA_030615565.1 Desulfobacteraceae bacterium
GCTTTTTTCACTGCCTTCATTTCTTTCAGTACCTTATCTGAGAACATGATGGCAAAGAATTCCTTTTTGATTTTGCCAATACCATGTTCAGCAGATACTGTTCCTCCAAGGACCACTGCCTTCTTAGCAAATTTTTTGTAAATAGAAAGGCCTTCTTTCATCTCTTCCAGGGACCTTGGTATGATGTTGATATGAAGGTGATTATTACCAATATGCCCGAATGCAACCCATTCAAGGCCTGTCTCTTCTAATGTGGCTTTATAAAATGCCCAGATTTCCTCTAAGGCTTGGTCTGGAACGGCGAGATCAGTTCCAAGCTTATAGAGTTCTGGTATCTTCTTTTTTCTTTCAGCAATGATAGCATTGACGGTTTCAGGAAGGACATGTCTAAAATTTTTAAATCGCTCCAGATCTCTTTGTTCATATCCAGCCCATGACATCTCAAACGTTGATCCGCACCTAAAAGCTATTTCTTCCAGCTTGGAGTAGTCATGATCTTTATTTTCAGGATTGAATATTAGATCAAAGAAGACCGCAGATTTTGCATAATCCGGTATTGGAGGCATTCCTACTACCTTAGGATCTTCCTTCTGTTTCTTCCGGAGAAGATCAAGGGCATGAGAACTATAAAACTCGATAAACTCTGGCCGTATACTTTTCTCCTTACGCAGTGTAATTACAAAATCGATCGCCTTATTATCTGATGGTAAAAACTGAACAATTGAAATGGGGTTATGCCATTTTTGGAGTGCTACCTCAACCTCAGTAATTGCCCCAAAAATACCTTCACTGCCTATGAATAGGTCAATCAGATCCATATTAGGCGCTGAGAAGATACCCGCAGCATTTTTCGTTGGTGGCATGGTGTAGCTTGGAATCTTTGCTGTTATTTCATTCCCCTTGCTGTCGATGATAATAAACTCGCCAGCAGGTGTTGCAAAGTATTTGCCTCTAGGGATTTCAAGGGCCTCCCCTGAGGCTAACATAACCCTTATCCATCTCATCCAGTTTCGTGTTGCCCCATATCTGTAAGTTCTGGCACCAGAAGCATTGGTAGAGACAGTTCCACCCAGAGCTGCCCCCATCTCCGTTGGATCAGGGGGATAAAAGTAGGTAGTTTCACTTTCCTTGTATTTTTTGAGAAAGGCCCTGGTTTCAGCAGAACCACTTTCGGAAAGACCAGGAAAGGCCTTTTTCATTGCACAATTGTTAAGATCCCGTATCGTCACACCACATTCGGCCCTAACAAGCCATTCTTTTGAGCAACTGTCATACCTGAGTCCCAGGATCTTATCGAACCTTTCAAGGGATACTATTGCACCTCCATAAGGAACTGCTCCACCGACTAAACCAGTTCTGGCACCAGATATCGTTACTGTGACATTCCTTTTGGCCATTTCTTTAAAGATGGCTGAGAGTTCGCCTTCGTTGGCAGGAAAGAACAGGTATTCGGCTCCTTGGTGAGCAAGTTTTGACTCATCACAGAGATAGGGGCTATAATCCCTGCTTATTTTACTATAATCTTTTATACAGCGAATACTTTTAAAATCAACAAAGGGTACTATCTCAGAAGTAATTTCATGCATGGTTTTACCACTTGACCACGTTAACATTGGAAAGCGTTCTGCCCAGAAAGCGCTCCCCTATTGCCTGAAATCTGATGGGTACATCTGTGACATAAAATCGGTATTCAGGGGGTTCCTGTTGCCCATTTAAGAGATTATTTTTTCTGAGCAATTCCCCTGCTTGTTCTGTTATTGCCTGAGCAGAGTCTACCAGAGTTATTTGATTTCCCATAATTTCCTGAAGTAGGGGTTTCAGTAAGGGATAGTGAGTACACCCCAAAACAAGGGTATCAATATTTTGGGCTATAACAGGTTTAAGGTATTCCTGGACTGTGAGTCTGGTTACCTGATGATCCAGCCAACCTTCTTCTACCAGTGGTACGAATAAAGAGCAGGATTGAGAGAAAATCTGAATCTCTGGATCATACGTATTGATTGCTTTTTGATAGGCATTGCTGTTGATGGTTGCTGGCGTCCCAATCACACCGATAAATTTATTATGTGTTTCAGCTACTGCAGTGCGGGCACCTGCATCGACCACATCCAATACCGGAACAGGGGATAAATCCTTTATGACCTGATAGGCTACAGCTGACATAGTATTACATGCAATAATGAGCAATTTAACCCTTTGGCGAAGCAAGAATTTTGTAATTTGTATCGCGTATGCGGAAATCGTTTCAACCGATTTCACACCATAGGGCACTCTGGCGGTGTCTCCAAAATAGATGATGTTCTCAAATGGCAATTGTTCCATTAGTGCCCTGACTACGGTGAGGCCACCTATACCTGAATCAAATACGCCTATGGGATTATTAGGATTGACTTGCATAAGGCTTTAATTAATGCTGATTAGTTAAGATTTATTTCTTTTTTCTTTTACGGATGTCTATTTCTTTACAGCCCAGCATTCTATTTTAAGGCCTAGTACTCTCTCAAATTCTCGAAGATTGCTTGTTACTAATATGTAACCATTAGAAATACAGGTAGCGGCTAACCATAGATCGTGCAAACCGATCATGGTTCCATGAGACTCAAGATTTGCCCATAATTGAGAATGAATCCGAGCTGTTGTTATATCGATCGGAATAATAGAAAATCGCTCAAGAATTCCTTCTACGAAAGCTGATCGTCTGGACCTAATATTAGAATCTTTCGCCCTGAATACG
>JAUWZC010000208.1 GCA_030615565.1 Desulfobacteraceae bacterium
GCCATTGGTAAATAGCGATAAGCCATTTCTGGTAGGCGGAACAGGGATTGAACCTGTGACCCTCGGCTTGTAAGGCCGACGCTCTCCCACTGAGCTACCCGCCCCTAATTAGTGAGCAGTAGTCTGAGGTTTAATCTCTCCTTTGGGTAATGTGAAAGGCTGGAACCTATCCTCTGGGAGAAAGAGCTCTTCCCCTTTAACAATTGTTAGGGCCTTCTCAAGGACCGCATCCATGTGCTCAACAAGGATTAACTCAACTTTCTTTAGAACCATCGCAGGTATCTCCTCAATATCCTTTTTATTTTCTTGAGGGATTAGAACCTGTTCTATTCTACCTCTATGTGCAGCGATTATTTTCTCTTTAAGGCCCCCTATGGGAAGAATTCTGCCCCTTAAGGTTATCTCCCCGGTCATGGCCAAGTTTCTTTTAACCGACTTTCTTAATAAAGCGGAGGCAATTGATGTGGCTACAGTAATACCTGCTGATGGCCCATCTTTAGGTGTAGCACCCTCAGGAATATGCACATGTATGTCTACCTTTTCATAAAAATCATCAGGCAGCCCTAGCTTTCTTCCCCTTGTGCGGACATAACTCAGGGCTGCTTTAGCTGATTCTTTCATTACATCACCAAGGGTACCTGTTAAAACCAGGTTCCCCTTTCCTGGCATAACAGTGGTTTCTATATGAAGCAGCTCGCCACCTGCACTTGTCCATGCTAAACCAGTAGCAAGACCTATTTCATCTTTTTCCTCTTTTTGACCATAATGGAATTTAGGAACACCTAAGTGGCGATGAAGAGAATTTGCACTAATCCCTATCTTTGTAGATATGCCTTTTTTGGCTACCTCTCGAGCCACCTTCCTGCATACAGCAGCTATTTCCCTCTCTGAATTTCGAACCCCTGCCTCTCTGGTATAATATCTGATTATATTTAAAATAGCCTGATCAGAAAAAGATATGTTATCCCCAGAAAGACCATTTTGCTCGATCTGCTTCTTTATCAGAAACCTTTTAGCAATGTGCAACTTTTCGATTTCCGTATAACCAGGGAGCCTTATAATCTCCATTCTATCCTGCAAGGGTGCTGGAATCCCATTAAGTTCATTAGCTGTAGTTATGAAAAGAACCTCTGAAAGATTGTAGTCAAGATCAAGATAGTGGTCATTAAAGGCGTAGTTTTGTTCTGGGTCAAGTACTTCTAAAAGAGCAGCAGATGGATCTCCCCTGAAATCGGTACTCATTTTGTCTACTTCATCCAGGCAGAATACAGGATTGTTTGATTTTGCCCGTTTAAGATATTGAATGATCTTTCCTGGCATAGCCCCAATATATGTTCTTCTGTGGCCCCTGATTTCAGCTTCATCTCTGACACCACCAAGAGAGAGCCTGATAAAATTCCTTCCCATGGACCTTGCCACTGATTTGGCTAAAGAGGTCTTGCCAACCCCGGGAGGGCCAACAAAACAGAGAATTGGACCTTTGATTTTTTTTGTTAGGTTCTGGACGGCTAAATATTCCAGTATTCTTTCTTTAGGTTTAGATAGACCATAATGGTCTTCTTCAAGTATTGTTTCAGCCTCTTGGATGTTTAATTTGTCTTTTGTGCGTGTGAGCCAGGGCAAGGATAAAATCCAATCAATATAGTTCCGCACAACGGTGGCCTCTGCAGACATGGGGGTCATCATTTTCAATTTTTTAAATTCTTGTCTAATCTTTGCTGCAGCCTCTTTGGGTAGATTTTTATTCTTTATTTTTCTTTCAAGATCCTTGAGTTCGCTGGCAAAATCATCCTGGGTACCCATTTCTTTCTGTATTGCCCGCATCTGCTCATTAAGATAATAGTTCTTTTGCGTCTTCTCCATCTGTTTTTTGACCCTCTGCCTCAAACTTTCCTCGAGCTTGAGGATATCGGTCTCAGCATTCAATATCTTGTATAGTCTTTCGAGCCTACTATTTATATCTTCTATCTCTAGCAAGGATTGTTTTTCTTTTATCTTTGCTGTGAGATGGGCAGCCACAGTATTAACTAATTGAGATGGATCAATAATAGAAGTAACTATTTCAGCTACATCCTCACCAATCTTTTGGTTAAGTTTTGTGTAGGACTCAAATAAAGAATGAATGCTCCTTATAAGGGCCTCAGTTTTGGTGTTTGGTTCGTAATGTTCTGAAATTTTCTCTACCTCGACCATAAAAAAACCCGAATCAGGCAGGTAATTCTTGATCTTGGCCCTGCTCTTTCCTTCCACTAAACTCTTAACTGTTCCATCGGGCATCTTAAGAAGCTGGAGAACTATGCCCAAGGTACCGTAAGGGTAGATATCTCGAAGGGCCGGGTCATCTATCTTGGCATTTTTCTGGGTGGACAGAAAAATTTCCTTCCCCTGGGAGAGTGCATATTTAAGTGCATTAATAGATTTCTCCCTTCCAACAAATAAGGGAATCACCATTCCAGGGAATACTACTATGTCCCTTAGGGGGAGTAATGGAACCTGTTTTTTCTCTCTCCCTAAGAAATTTTCTATAGAATTCTTTTTAAACATAGGTAATTCTCATGCAGATTTAATCTGGTTTTCATACAGTAAAAGAGGAGCTTCATCATTAAGAATAACTTCCTCTCCTATAATACATTCGCCTAAATCTGGTCTTTCAGGAAGATCATACATAATATCCAGCATAACTTTTTCAAGAATGGCTCTTAATCCCCTGGCTCCGGATTTGCGATCAAGTGCTCTCTTTGCCACGGATTTTAATGCATCCTTGGTGATCTTTAATGCTACACCTTCAAATTCAAAGAGTTTTTGATACTGTTTGACAAGGGCATTCTTGGGCTCTGTCAGGATTCTAACTAAGGCGTCAAGGCTCAATTCCCCGAGAGAGGCAATCACTGGAAGTCGTCCGATAAACTCCGGTATTAAACCAAACTTAATGAGGTCTTCAGGTTGAACAAACGATAAAGTTTCCTCGAGGTTTAATTCTCCTTGGCCCCTGATATCAGCCTCAAAACCTAATGTTTTGCTCCCAGTCCTTGAAAGAATTATTTTGTCTAAGCCATTAAAGGTGCCTCCACAAATAAAGAGGATATTCCTGGTGTCCACCTTTAGGAAATCCTGTTGGGGGTGTTTTCTGCCTCCTTTTGGAGGTATATTGGCAACCGTGCCCTCTAATATCTTTAAGAGTGCTTGCTGAACACCCTCTCCAGAGACATCCCTGGTTATTGAGGGGCTATCAGATTTTCTTGCAATTTTGTCTATCTCATCAATATAGACGATTCCTTTCGTTGCCTTGTCAATTTCATAGTCTGCCATTTGAACAAGACTGAGAATTATGCTTTCAACATCCTCGCCTACATAACCAGCTTCGGTCAATGAGGTGGCATCTGCTATTGTAAACGGTACATTCAATATCCTTGCCAGAGTTTGAGCTAAGAGTGTTTTGCCTGACCCCGTAGGACCTATCAACAGTATATTACTTTTATCAATCTCCACATCTTCGCTATCGAGGTTTGCCCCGATTCTTTTATAGTGATTGTGCACTGCAACGGAAAGAACCTTTTTGGCCCTATCTTGCTCTATCACATACTGGTCTAAATTTTTCTTTATCCCTTGTGGTTTTGGGAGAAGATCCTTCTGTTTATCCTTCTCATCCTGATCATATTCTTCCTGGATAATCTCGTTACAAAGAGAAACACATTCATCACAGATATAAACCGAGGGTCCAGCAATCAGCTTTTTCACCTCATCCTGACTTTTGCCACAGAATGAACAAACTAGCTCTCCTGATGGATCATCTTTCCTGTTCATTTAACACCACTCCTGTTATTTTTCCCTACATTTACCATTTCCCTTTTTGTAATTACCTTATCTACAATACCATACTCCAGTGCCTCCTGCCCACTCATAAAGAAATCCCTTTCAGAATCATTTTCTACCTTTTTCTTATCCTGTCCTGTGTGCAGGGCGAAAAGATCATTGATGGCCTTTTTGAGCCTCATTATTTCCTTTGCCTGTATATCTATATCTGTGGCCTGTCCCTGTGTTACCCCCATGGGTTGGTGTATCATTATTCTGGAATGTGGAAGGGCAAATCGTTTTCCTTTGCTGCCAGCAGCTAATAAAAGGGCGGCCATGCTGCTTGCCTGCCCTGT
>JAUWZC010000199.1 GCA_030615565.1 Desulfobacteraceae bacterium
GGTATATAGCAGCGCCGATCAATCCGATGATAATCAGAGACAGTATAATACTGAGTAGATAGTTTATATGAAGGATATTTAAAATGCTCCAGACAATAAACCCGTTTACCACATATAATGCACCGTGAGCGAAGTTAGCTAGTCTGCTGATTCCATAAACTAATGCGAAGCCAATAGCTATCAAGGCCAGTGAAATGCTATTTATAATTCCATAGATAAGGATATCCATCTATACCTGCTAGTTATTAGTTATTCGGCCCGTCCTGGCGCTATGCGCTTGAATAAGACTACCAAGTCTATAATTTATTATCGGCCTGAATAAGGCTATTAAACATATAAGTCAGGACTGGGCCAGGGTTGCGCCTCTCGTTTCGTCTAACGTCACTCGGTTGCGCTGGTTTATGCACTGTCTGAATGATAGTGAAAACTCTTTACTGGCTTTTTGACTTTATTGGTAACCGCTTTACGAATCCCGATACGAGTTGCGCAACCGCAACCATTTAACCCAACCGAAATCTCACCTGGTTTGGCCAACTACTAAATTGTTACCACCAACAAAGATAAGATTATGAGTTTCCAAATTTCTGTACACTACTTCATCCATGGAGGTAGCTGGATCTCACCCATTGCTATCTTTTTAGGGAAAACAACTACCCTTTTGCCAGCCTGCCATTGGAAAATAGTACCAACAGCCCCTTCTTCCGGATCCACACTCGGGATGACCTGGTGGCTCTTTGGATCAAATCTGATCCTGCCATAAACACCCATCATATCGATCTTTTCAAGTGCCTCTATTACGGCATCCGGTTTAAGGGAACCAGCCCTCTCAATAGCATCCTTTAGAACATAAGGACCCATGTAACTTGTTGATGTGCCATATCCTTCTGGTTCTATATTCCACCTCTTTTTATATGCTTTAACAAATTTCATTGTCCATGGCGTGGCCTCGCTTGGGGCATTACCTGCATTGACTACATTGGCCAGACAGTATTCTCCCTTTCCTTCAGTGGCCTTCCAGAAACCAGGCTGTTCAGCGGCTGCAATGATGGAACCAAAAGGAAGGGCCGGTATCTTCATGTCATACCACTGTTTAAGAAGAATCGATGTCTCCGGCATATCCATCCAGATGAGGATGACCTGGGCCTTTTCTCTCTTGGCCTTGATTAGTCCCATAGAAAAGTCTGTGGTACCTGTAGGATAAATCTCTGGCTTGCCTATAACATGCCAACCTTTTTTTGCCATATCCTTTGCTATTAAGCCTCCTCCTCCCCTGGCATGAGATACATCCTGTATCATGATAAAAATGCGATTTAGTCCAAACCTTTCCCCGATATCTACCAGGCAGGGTTCAATCTCTCCGCGAACCATCCACAAGGCCTCACCGGTTACCCTGAAACAGTACTTGAACTTATCATATTCCTTGGCAACCCTGGCGTGGTATTTAGGGGTTAAGACACCAGTTGTAAGTATTGAGACCTTTTTGTATTTGGACAGCAGATCCATAGCTGCCAATGCCGCCTCGGACCTGACAGGACCTCCCAAAATGAAATCTGCCTTCTTTCCGAGGATAAGCCTTTCTACCACCAAAAGTGCCTCGCTCACCGGCACCCCTGGCTCTAAATCCCTGGTATCAATGACCTCTACCTTAAATGGCCTTTTTTTGCCTGCTACATTAACTCCACCGGCTGCATTGATCTCCTCAACAGCCAGGGTGATTGCCCTCTCCGCATCCCAGCCATAAAGAAAGGCTGTAGAGAGGGGGCATCCTAAAACAATGGGTTTAACTGCCAAGGCAGAAGAGGTTGGCAGTATGATAAAAATTGCTAACAGCATGACAATAGTTGCAAAAAACTTTGTTTTCATGACTCTCCCTCCTTTAAAGTTTATCTGCCTCTTTTACTTTAACCTTCTTTTTCACCCCCTTTCTCTGAAAAAGATTTGCATGAAATTCACTATATTACGCAGGTTATTATATTACCTTAAGAAAAATATTTTAGACCAGTACTTGAAATTTACGTGAAGGTGTGAATCATTCAAAATCCAGAATTTTATCTGAATTATTTTACACAAAAACATTTTCTGAAAAAAATCTTCATTAAACACACTGTTGCTATCTATAACTCCATGATTATTACCTTGTCAAATTGTTTATGTACAAAAAAGCCACACCCATTTTTATATGGATGTGACTTTTTTGTACTTATTTCTTATCTCTCTTAGAAAGAATTACTCTATTATCTAAATCAGAGATGTAATAGGGCTTATGTTAATATTTAAAATACTCTTTAGGTGTCTCATTTACGAGAAATTTTACTGACTCATATATACATGTTCTAATCGCCTTTTCCATTGGCGTTTTAGCAAATCCGGACAAACCGCCTACCATTCCGGCAGCACGCATAAAACCGCCAGCCAGTACACCAAAA
This sequence comes from Desulfobacteraceae bacterium, assembly GCA_030615565.1. Taxonomy (GTDB): domain Bacteria; phylum Desulfobacterota; class DSM-4660; order Desulfatiglandales; family B25-G16; genus B33-G16. The sequence goes on from JAUWZC010000199.1 coordinate 2,427, forward strand.
TTTATATCCTTGGCCACACCCTGTACGCTTGTAGCAGCCAATATCTCGCTGGTTGTAGAATCAATAAGCCTTATATCCATTGCCATGGAAGACTTTTTCATTGACCCGGCAATACCCGCACCGATAGCAAAAACCTTTCCTAATTTACCTCCAATAAGACCGCCGCCGCCCCCGGCAGAAGCACCAGAGGTGCCTGGCTCCCATCCGGTAATTGCTGCTACAACAAGGATATCGGCGCCCTTAACAGCCCCTGACCTAGCTGCTGTCTCTTTGCTTACTACTCCAGCCTGCCCAAGTTTTTGTTCTTGCATTACCGCACCTAATTCCTGTCTCTCAACTACTCTGTACCTTTTAGATTGGAATAAGGCTGTTGTGAGCATATCTTGAAGTCCTGACATGTATCCCACTTCATCTCGGCTGATAGTGATCCCCTGTGTACCGGGCAGACCTTTTATAGTAATTCGACTCCCCTTTTTCCTGACTTTCCACTCAAACTTCGCAACTGCCAATCTTGCCTTGAGGCCACTATACGGACCAAGCTCATCTGCAAGGGTTGTGTCAACCTTAGCTGTAGCTTTGGTTTTCTTTTCCATCATGTCAGAAACACCAGCGCAACTAATCAATAAAAAGCTACTTAAAAAGTAAATCATTAAAATAATAAAATTCCTTTTCATATAAGGCCTCCTTATTTTTATATATTAAAAAATTTCTTTCTTTAATATTATAAAGATATACCAACTATAGAGATAGAGTCAACAAAAAAATCTCTATTTTCCTTCCATACCAATTAAAAGGGCTTGTGCATTATAGCCTAACACCTGATGATTGTAGCCCCCCTCAAGTATAGCAAAATATCCACACCCTTTGCTTTCACACGTTTCACTGACCATTTTCCCTATAGCTGTATAGTCCTGGGTTTCCAGCAACCCTCCCCAATCATCTTTATGATTATCAAATCCCGCTGATATTCCTATTATGTCTGATTGTTGTTCTCCCAACTCCTTTGCTATTGTCCTTAAATAGCTATCCCTATTGTTTGAAGATACGTTAAAGATAGACACATAATCCTTTTTCTTAAATATATTTACAGTTCCATCACCAAAATGGAGATCTATATCCAAAACAAATGCTCTATTGATAGCCTTCTCTCTCTTTAGTTTTTCCAGGGCAATAGCCATATTATTTAAATAACAAAATCCCCATGACCTATCTGCTGAGGCATGATGACCTGGCGGCCTGATCATGGCAAAACAAGGCTCTTTCAATCCTACAAAGGCCGCCTGAATTGCTCCACCAGCTGCCAGTGATGAAATATCATAGAGACCAATCCTTTTAACATAGTCTATATGGGACAATGTGTGAATAGCAGCAATATCCTCCTCCTTGGCAGGTGTGGGTTCCAAAAATTCATAATCCCCTGAAATTACATTAGAGATGCTTTGCATTCTCCCTGGGGCGGCTGCTGGATCTGATGTATAAACCTGGTGAAAATCATGATGAAATATGATCTTCATGATTAAACCTTTCGAAATTCTTGCAACTTATTGAAATGATAGATTAGCAATCGGTTCATGCCATTCACATGGAATAATGGAGTGCCTGCCCTGTTAAATAGGGTTTTATTGAAATATATCATTATTATGTTCCTCAGATTATCTTAAAATATAGGTGTTTAAAAGCTCTTATTTAACGGGGTAAAAGCACTGGAGTAGTGGGTAATAAAAGATTGAATATTGGTTTTGGAAACTTACATTTTTCGTAACATTTTAGCTCTTTGAAAACTCCCCCTGGCCTTTATTAAAGGCCACATAGTTATCCTTGGTTAGACGCATGAGCATGGAGATGTCTTTTTTTACATCATGCCCTCTAACATGGGGCCTCAGCGTGCCGCTTCAAACCATGTGCACGAGCAACTCGTCATTTTATTCTAGGGACTCTGGCTGTGTGCGTCCCGATTATCGGGACCTACCG
>JAUWZC010000325.1 GCA_030615565.1 Desulfobacteraceae bacterium
TATGCCTTATTAAAAAGGATGGAAAAAAATGGGATGTTGATATCAAAGGAGGAATGGCAGGTGAATAGGCCATCAAAAAAGATATTTTCTATTACCCAAGCTGGCAAAGAAAGATTCCTAGGTTGGGTTCACTCCCCGGTCAAGCACGTGCGTGACTTGCGCATAGAATTCATGGCCAAGCTCTTTTTTATTAAAGAGCTTAAGTTAGAGGGTGCCACAGATATTATTGATAAACAGGTCGAGGTTTTGCAGGAAAAACTACTTTTAATAAAGGTTTCAAAAGAAAAGATTACGGATGAGTTTCAAAAAGCCCTCCATTCTTTCAAAATGACCCAGACCAACTCTGCTATTGATTGGCTAAAGGAATGTAAAACTTTTTTTTCTTAAGATGGAAATTGGAAAAAGATGTCTATAGAAAACCCTATTGTCCTTATTAAAGGTGGAGGTGAGATGGCCAGCGGGATCGCCCACCGATTATGCAGGTGCCATTTCAGGGTTTGTATGACCGAAATATCCAAACCCCTAGCAGTTAGAAGAGAGGTCTCCTTTTGTGAGGCAGTCTATGAAGGGGAAAAGACAGTCGAGGGAATAACGGCTAAACTTGTAGACTCATATGACAAACTTCTAGAGTTATTGGATAGTGGTCAGATACCTATCATGGTAGATTTCAAGGCCAAGATTAAGGAATTTCTAAAGCCAGATGTTATGGTGGATGCCATAATGGCCAAGAAGAATCTGGGGACAAAGATAACAGATGCCCCTTTGGTCATAGCCTTGGGACCCGGCTTCTACGCAGGGAAAGATGCTCATCTAGTGGTAGAAACCAACCGGGGCCATAACCTGGGAACTATTATAGAAGAAGGGGAGGCGGAAGAAAATACAGGCATTCCCGCTGTGATTGCTTCCTTTTCTGCCGAAAGGGTATTTCGTGCCCCCAGGGACGGTCATATTTCAACCATAAAGGAGATTGGGGATTATATTGAGACCGATGATGTGGTTGCTTTAGTTGAGGATTTGCCTGTTAAAGCTAAAATCAAAGGTATTATTCGAGGTCTTTTGAGGAATGGCACCGAGGTATGGAAGGGGATGAAAACAGGAGATATAGATCCGAGAGGGATCAAGGAATACTGCTATACTATCTCCGATAAGGCAAGAGCGGTTGGAGGTGGGGTATTGGAAGGGATACTGTCTCATTTCAACCGATGAGCTACGTAAATAGCAAGGGATAAGATTTGACATTCACTAAGACCATTAATAGTCTAAAAGAGGCCCTCGACATCCACCCAAAGGAGGTAATAAGCCTGGTGGGTGCCGGAGGTAAAACAACCTTGATGTTTTCCTTAGCTCAGGAATTGACTACCTATGAAAAGGTTGTTGTTACTACAACAACCACAAAGATATTCACTCCATCCTCATCCGATACCCCCTATCTCCTTCTCTCACGAGAACAGAAAGAGATATTTGATTTCATCCTTAAAAATGGCAATAAACTCCGTCGACTTACTCTCGCCTCTGAGAAATTAGCCAACTCTGGTAAACTAAAGGGAATCAATCCAGAATTGGTCTCCCAATTGATTAAACTTGATCCAGTAATCTACATAATTGTAGAGGCAGATGGAGCGTCTGGGAGACCCCTAAAGGCCCCAGATCCTTCTTTCGAACCTGTAATTCCACAGCATACCTCTTTGGTAATACCTGTAATTGGCATCGATGCCTTAGGTTGTGAACTAACAGAGGAATATGTGTTCAGGTCAGAAATTGCGGCAAAATTGACAGGGCTCTCACTGGGTGAGGCTGTTTCAGCAGAGACCATAATTACCCTGATGCTTCACCCTTCCGGCATAATTAGGGGAAGCCCGGATCAGGCCAGAATTATCCCCTTCATTAACAAGATCGATTTACTTGCTGACCTGTCAGAAGCGCGAGATTTAGCCTCCAAGATCCTGGAGGTAAGTCATCCCCGGATC
>JAUWZC010000073.1 GCA_030615565.1 Desulfobacteraceae bacterium
GCTTTACAAGGATCCAGGGCCCGATTATTATGAGCAAAAATATAAGGAACGTGTTTTTTCTAACATCAAGAAAAAGGCACAGCAATTGGGCTATCAAATCACCCTTGAGCCCCTTGCTAATGGGGAAGTTTCTTAGGAGGGGGCGGAAGAAAAATCATTGATTTTTCACGATTATCTCCTTGAGAATTTCATATATATCTTTTCTGTGACCAACATAATGAATCTGGACGGCATTCTCTTGTTGAAGAATCTTGTAGATGATCCTAAATCTTTTTGCTCTGAGGGAGCGATATCCGGAAAGCTCTTTTTCCAGAGCTTTACCAGTGAAGGGATTATCTTTTAATTCTTGAATTCTTCTTTTGACTACTGGTTTTATCCGTGGATGAAGAGACCTGATCTGATCACGGGAAATCTGAGAATAGACCAGATGATAAGCCATTATTCTTCCCAAACCTCATCATGGTCGAAAACCCTGCCAGAGGCAAAATCCTTTTTTGATTCCTCCAAAGACCGTAAAATTTCCTTATCACCTAAAATTTCAATGGTTTCGAGGAGAGCTTCGTAACGAGACATGCACATCAAAACCCCAACAGGTTCACCATTTTTGGTGATAGCGATGGTCTCATCTTCCTCCTCCATGCGTTTGACAATATCGAGGAAATTTCTTTTAGCCTTGGTAATCGGAAATATTTGCTGGAAATCTTCCATAACGCTCTGACCTCCTTTTTGAGAGTTATTATGACCATTTTAATTCTCGAAATCTGATGAGTCAAGAGAAAAGAATGGAAAGAGAGAAAAATGCAAAACATGTAAAAGCGAGTAAAGGGGGATCGGGATAGAAATACTAAGAGATATTCACAGTAATGGTTCCTATTTATCCTATGAGAGAATAAACTTCCATTGGCACCAGGCATCATCGGGGTGCGGGCCGGGGAGGATAAGGACTTCTGACATTGCGATAATCGGTCAATGTTATGTAAGTATGGTATGCCCTGAACTTTACATATCTTTTGGGTGGCATTTTCTGCGGAATAGGACATAATTCTTTTCAGAATATTACACTCATTATCGGACAAGACATTTTACTTATCGGATAATTATAACCTTAAATTTTTGTTGCAGTAATATATAGACTGCATATAGGCATTATAATATAAGATGAGGCGATGTATAAATTTATAATTCATTACAAAAGGAGATCAGAATGAATATCTATGTAGGAAATTTGTCGTACGAGGTTACCGAAGAGGAATTACGGCTGGCTTTCGAACCATTCGGGCAGGTTGAATCCGCCACTATTATAAAAGACAAGCATAGTGGTGAATCAAAAGGATTTGGATTTGTGGAGATGCCCTTTAAAGCTGAAGGGCAGTCTGCGATAGATGGCCTAAATGGCAAAGAGTTAAAAGGAAGAACGCTTAATGTGAATGAGGCTCGCCCTCGCACCGAAAGTCGCCGTGGTAGAGATGCACGAGGAGGTGGCATAGGAGGACGAGGGGGTAGCCGTAGTTTCTAATCATCGAAATACAACAGATATAACTATGATCATATAAAATTTCTCCTCACAAGTCGCTCAAGACCGGCCTGAAAAAGCTCACCGCTTTTTCAGGCGGTTTATAAAGGGGGACGTTGGTTCTGAAGCAACTTAATAAAGTATTTTAGAACCAACGTTATATATAACAATATCAAAAGGTTACACCCCTAAGGGTAGAATAGAAAAAAATTCAAAGGGATAACCTTCCATGATTTATGAGGGTTTTCCAGCCATTTGAACAAACAGGCTTACTTGGGCATCTTTGTACTTATTTTTTACGGTTAGTATTTCACCCTGGATGGCCAGGAAGGAATCCACCACTTCAGGATCAAAATGGCTTCCTCTGTCCTCTTTGATAATGCCAAAAGATTTTTCTACTGAAAAAGGTTCCTTATAAGGCCGTTTGGATGTCAGGGCGTCAAAAACATCGGCGATGGCCACAATACGGCCAGCCAGGGGAATTTCTGTTCCTTTAAGCCCTTTTGGATATCCACTCCCGTCCCATTTCTCATGATGGGTCAGGGCAATGACCTCGGCTAATTTGATAAACCCGGCATCAGATCCCTCCAGGATGCGCCTTCCGATGATGGTATGCTGCTTCATAGTCTCCCACTCATCAGCATCGAGCTTCCCGGGTTTCAGGAGGATTCGATCAGGAATGCCAATTTTCCCTATATCGTGCATAGGTGCTGCATAGAGAATCGATTCTACAGTCTTTTCGTTGAGGCCCATCTTCCTGGCAACGGAAGCCGAGTAATAGCTCATACGCTGAATATGAGCACCAGTATCCTCATCCTTGTACTCAGCCGCCATGGAGAGTCGATAAATGGTTTCCAGAGAAGCCTTTTTGATCTGCTCAAAGGCGTGCTTCAGTTGTTCGGTTCTCTTGGCAACCTCGGCTTCCAGTTCCTTTTGATAGTCACGCATGTGATCGTTGTATGCCTTTACTTTCACAAGGGATTGAACCCTTGCCTTCAATTCCGTCCCATCCACAGGTTTGGATAGAAAATCATCAGCGCCCGCCTCCAACGCCTTTACTCTATCCTCCACCTCGTTCAGGGACGTCACCATAACAATGGGGATGATTCCGGTTTTTTCATCCTGCTTTAACCGTCTTGCCACTTCGAATCCATCCATCTTCGGCATCATAATGTCGAGCAAGATCACATCAGGGGGGCTCTCCTGCACCTTTTCAAGAGCCTCCTCCCCATCCCGCGCCAAATCCACCTCATAACCTAGGGGGAGTAACATGGCCTCCATTAAGCGCAGATTCCGATCCTCATCATCAACAACCAAAATATTGGCTTTCTTCTCCACCCTTTTACCTCATACCTATCCCTAAGAACTACATTGCCTTTTTATCGCGACAAAAATTTCGACACCTCTCTTAAGAACTCCTTGACATCAAGAGGTTTGGCCATGTATCCATCACAACCAGACTCCCATATCTTTTCTTCATCACCTTTCATGGCGTAAGAGGTCAGGGCGATAATGGGGATGGCCTTGGTCTCATCATCGGCCTTCAAGATTCTCGTGGCCTCAATACCATCCATGACTGGCATCTGGATGTCCATCAGGATAAGATCCGGTTTATTGTGCTTGGCTAGAGCAACCCCTTGTTTGCCATCTGTCGCCTCCAAGGTTATGTACCCCGATACCTGAAGCAGATCCCGAATCAATTTAAGATTCTTGGGTTCATCCTCAACTATCAATATCACTTTTGCCATAAGATTTTCTTACCTCGCTGGATCATCTATGATATGGTTATTTTTCTTATTAGCGCTTCCAGAGTTTCTCCATCTTGCGGAAAGTTTGCCATCGAATACATAGCTTTTATGCCTTCGAGCATCCTCTCAATCGTCTTCTTCAACCGGTCACAAACAACTTCAGTCCTTTCCTGATTCTCTTCTTGCAAAATCAAATTAAAATTCCCATTTTTATCGATTTCCAAAAAATCATAAGCCCTCATTTCTTTTTCCATGGCTTGCTTGATACTTAGGGCCTCTTCATCAAGAAGCTTCCTATCAACATGAAAACGGCATAAGGTAAAGATTCTATTATGTCTTTTGGATATGCTAATTGTCCTTTTCAGGTGGTTAAGAAGAGTCACTTCCCCAGTAATCTTAATCGCAGATGGCTCTATTTGTTCTCCAGATATGCCTTGCTCTAGATCTGTAGGTTTTATAGGCAACATAAAGCTGAACCGACTCCCCTTGCCTATACCATCGCTTTCCACCCAGATTCTCCCTCCATGCAGCTCTACAAACTTCTTAGCCAGGGCCAGACCCAATCCCGTACCAGGCGTCTTGTCCAGAATACCACCACTAGCTTGATAGAATTCTTCAAAAATCCTTTCTTGATCCTCAGAAGCAATTCCAATTCCGGTATCTGAAACGCTGATGATGAGCCCTCCTCCCTTTTTCCTCGCCTCCACCGCAATGGCCCCGCCATCAGGGGTAAACTTTGCTGCATTGGAGAGTAGATTAAACATGATTTGCTTGAGCTTTCGCTCATCTGCTCTGAGTTCAAAATCTGATAGCCCCTGTGGGATGTGCAGGTCAAGACTGATGTTGTGTTTCAGTGCCTTCTCTTTGATCATGATCAGGCTGCTCTCCAAAAGGTCCTTTATGCTCACCCTGGACAGTTGGAGCTCTGTCCTACCCGCCTCTACCTTGGAAAGATCTAGTATATCGTTAATGAGGGAAAGGAGATGTTTACTACTCTCCAGAATATCTTTTACATACTCTGCCTGCTTTTCATTGAGTTCGCCAAAGTATTGTTCCTGCAATACTTGCGAAAAACCGAGGATGGCGTTCATCGGCGTGCGTAATTCATGGGACATACTGGCCAGAAACTCGGACTTTGCCTGGTTGGCTGCCTCAGCGGCCATTTTTTCCTGCTGCAGTGCCTCTGCCAGCTTTCGTTCGGTGATATCTCTGGCAATACCCCGAAACCCGATTGATTGACCTTTCGAATCCTTCATTAGTGATATAGAGCTCCCTATATGTCCCTTTTCCCCGTTTTTTCTTATAAACTCATACTCAAGTCCTTTTACAGGTTCTCCTGTGGTGTATACCTTATTGTAGGCTTGATATACTTTTTTTGCGGTCTTTTTATCTGTGTATTGTTGGTTATTCATACCTATTAATTCATCTTTGGTGTATCCAAAGATCTTGCATATTGAATCATTAAAGAAGGTGAAGTTGCCGTGCATGTCAACTTCATAGTAACCATCTTCGATGTTTTCAAGGATGGATCGGTATTTTTCCTCACTCTCACGCAGCGCCCCCACTGCCTTTAACCGCTCAGTAATATCCCTTGAGCTCCCCTGAAACCCAACAATGTCATTTCCTTTCTTAATAGGGCCAACACTGGTCTCGAAATACTTTTCAGTCCCATCTTTAACAATCACCTTAAGGGGATAGTTTTTTAAGGATTCCCCTTCCTGAAAAACCCTATGGAAAGCTCGAGAAATCTCTTCATGAGCATCCCTAGAGGTGTAATCTCTAAAATTCATCTTAGTCAGTTCCGCCTTCGTATAGCCGGTGAGATGTTCTGCTGCCTTATTCGCATTAGTAAAGTTACCTTTCAAATCTAAAGCGTAAATGAAATCGGTGGAATTTTCCACAAGCCCCCGATATTGCTCCTCCGACTCTTTGAGCATCTCTTCCGCCCGCTTGTGCTCATCCATTTCTAGCTTGAGTCGTTCATTTGTTTCCATCAATTTCCCTTGTTCGCGTTCCAGTGTTGCCCTAGCAGTTAATGCTTGTGAATAGCTAGCTCCGATCGAGGCAATCATTCTCGACTGGAGCAGAATCCCAAATAGTACAAATATAGCACCAAAGAGAAAAATGATTCCCACAAACAAATCACCAATTAATTCTATTTCCATAATAATAGCATAAAGCACAACCACATACCCTAAGAGAAAAAAAATCATCAATGTGTAGTGTAAATTAAAAAGGAGCTTAATTTTTCCATATTCTTCAATAGAAAATTGATTTAACAGAGTAAGGAGAGCTCTAAATTTGACAATATTTATTGTCATTGCTACCGCGCCTGCAAGAATTAAAAAACTGGCAACCATCTGAATAAAACTCATATCAAACCCTCACTAATCAATATAATTAGAAAATAAAGATTCCAAAGGCTTTCACATCGTTTAAAAGTTGAGAGCTCAAAAAAAGTGAAAAAGGCAAGGCATAAAGCAATACCCGCTTGCTTAATGAAGTCCATTTTCAGTTTGGTATAAATCTACAGTACTGTCAATTTTTTTGTGTAAAATTACTATAAGCCAATTCTTTGAAGAAAGGCATGTTGTCACGCACTTTTCCTGCAAGGTTTGATCTCCAGTAAAACTCGTATTGGGGTCAACACTTTATTTTATACTTTTAGCACGGTAGAATTATCATATGTCACGTCTACTTCGAATCGAGTTTGAAGGTGCCCTCTATCACATAATAGCGAGAGGGTCGCATCTTAAATATTAAATATTGGTTTTTCAACTATCTTTAAAGGGGGACATTGATTTTTAAGCAACTTAATAAGGTGCTTTAGAATCAAAGTCCCCCTTTTTGACTCTACCCTATAGAAGTTAGGGGTATGACTGACAGATGCACAGAAAATTGTGCACGAATGCACAGTTTTCTGTGTGTTTTTATGCTTTTTCCCCTCTCATCAGACCTACCTTAAATCAATTCTTAAATGATAAATTATTTATGCATTCCATCACGATCACCTGAAACTTCCATAAGATATGGGTTTCCGAACACTACAGGATGAAAGCATTCATCTCAATTCCACTCCTTTTAAAGGAGATGCTAAGAAATCAGCTTCTGGCACGGAAATTGAGTGTGATTTGTCATTAGGTCGCCATTATTCAAAAAGATGAGATAGGCTATATTAGAGACCAGATCCTTTTAGAGAAGGAGTAAGCAAAATGTCTATTAGCCCAAAGAATAAATTTGGCATTATCTGGATATTGTATCTTGTTTCGGTGCTTGTAGTTTTTATTTTGACTTTTACAGGCTTACCCATATTTAAGCCACACTTAAGACCGGGCCTTGTCATTGGTGCCCTTTTTCCATTTATATCCCTACTGTATTTTTACAGACATTACATAAGAGAGTCGAAGGTAAAATTTCCAAGCATCTTCAATTGGCTCCTGCCTGCTTTTTTTATACACATCATTATTATATTTGGATTCATTATAACCCTTGATAAGGGTCCTGGCAGTAAGGCTCCCAGTCCCCGTTATATATACACATCCTTTTACGACTATGGCAGGATATTTAAGTCTTTTCAAAAGGTAGAAGAACCCATTAAAGGAGATATAATCGGGTATATAAAGAAGGATGTCTTAAAGAAAGATGAATTCAATACTCTTTCATCTTATTACTCCCCTTATTTCAGAGAAATAAAAATCACTGATCAAGGAGAAGTTTTAGAAGGATTTGCAGAATTGGCAGGTGAAATCAATCAAATCCCCTTCTTTATTGCTTTTGCATTCGGGTTTTTAGGGGCCCTAATCTTCTGTTTAAGGGATGCTATTATAAGGTTCAATAGTGACGATCTGTACCCCAAGACATACGTTTTCTACATCGTTCGCTTCATCGTTTCTGCAACCTTAGCAGTTACTCTCGCTTACTTTATCATGGATGATTGGCCTACGGTTATAGCTCCCTTAGTGTTCTTTTTAATTGGATACTTTCCAGACAGGGCTATTACCTATCTTGATGAGAGGTTTACTCGGTTTCTGGGCATCAAAACGACGAAGTATAAGCCGATTCCTCTTTCCATGATTCAGGGCCTAACAGATTACAAGGTCTCCAGGCTTAGGGAAATCGGCGTGGCTGATGCCCAGAATTTGGCAGTTGGTAATATCAAGCATTTGGAAAGCAATCTTCCTTTTGGAAAGACAATGTTATGCGATTGGATTGCACAGAGCATATTATTTTTGCATTTCCCCGATAATATAGAATCATTAAGACATTTAGGAATCAGAACTATTTTGGATTTTAAACAATGCCTAATAGACAAGCAGCAAGAAGCTATAGAGACATTCTCAGGTAAATCAGGCCTGGAAGTCGCTCAGTTGGAAAGTGTTTTGGATATTCTAAGGTTAAAGCATGTAAAGGCAAGAATGACAGAATTAGAGCAATGCATGTAATAATGTTTTAAAGGCCGTAACTAAATACAAAAGGTGCTTAGCAAAAGTAAATAAGGCAATGGATTGACATTGTATATATCAAATGCTTCGAGCATTCTATATAACTGCAATGTAAATCCTTGATTTTTATAAGAAACCTACTTTAGTTAATCTCCATGGTTAGGTATTAAAACCGCTAAATGCAAAGGGAGCAAGATATCAACATGATTAATAGAACTGATGCTCCAAAAGCATTCATCTCACACATTTGGTCGCCTGTTGAGCACGAGAGCTGGGTGCTTGAACTTGCAGAAAAATTATTAAATTAAGGGCTTATGCTTTACGTGTGACATTTATGTTTAATGCTGAGACCTGAGCCCATTATTGATCCAAGATTCAAAGAATTAAATTTCATCAATTCTTAGAGGAGGGTTTATAATGCAAAAGGATTTTCATTTTTCCGTTATATATGTGTTATGCAGGTGTAATGGAATGTCGCCGGAAAACTCGAAAAAGGTTGCCTATGCATCTCAACATACAGATGATGCGAAGTACGATGATGCACTAGATTTTGAGAACGGCGGCAGGTTTCAACAAGTACTATCTGCCCACAAGTTCATTGATCTTGAAGTATTCTCTTTAGATTCCCAATTTAAAATATACGTCCCTTTCCACTTCATCCCAGGCAATCAAGGTGAGAGATTCCAGGAGCACATGTTATGCAGACAGAATAGTGAAATAGCCCAGCGAATGGTCAAGGAAGTCACAAACCTTAAAGGCAAGCCTTATCAACTACACAGATTGGGAATAGCTTTACATGTTTATGCGGACACATGGTCACATCAAGATTTTTCAGGACTGCAAACCGAATTAAATGATGTTGAAGAAATTGATGTTCTTAATGAAGATAGAGTAGGCATTGCGAAAGTTTTTAAAGATTTTTTCAGAGGGATCACTGAGTCATTAATACCTCAGATAGGTCATGCTGAGACTGTTACGCTTCCGGATGAACCTTACCGTGAATGGACCTTCTACCATGAATATCAGAAGAGGACTATACACCGAAAAAACTGGTTGATTTGCCAGGATGCTTGCAGGGCTATATACAAAGAGATAAAGAGTTTTCTGAATAAAAACCCTGAATATCGGGATGAGAAACCTATCCCCTGGGGTAATATTAAAAGTACTGTTACTAACCTGTTCAGGCAAAAGGGCAGCCTGGAAGAGAGGTGCAGTAATTGGGCTGAAACAATAAACGATTCCGGTTTTGGCTTCGCATGTCAATCTGTTGAGAAAGATGTTTTATATGATGACAGGGAATGGTTTAGAACAGCAGTTGAAGTCAAAAAAAACGATGGAATGGAAAAATATTTTAATAAAAAAGATGACTTTCATATTAGCGACTGGAAGCATTTCCATGATGCCGCCTCTAGCCACAGATTTTTTGTCCTGCAAGAATTGCTTTCTCCTCAAGGGATCATCTGCGGCTAGCAGGGAACGCTTTGAGATGGGGCTGCATAGGTTTCTAAGTATCTACTGGAATAACTTAGTGAGAAGGAGAAGAAAACAATGATTAATAAGGTAATTAGTATTACAAGAACCCCATTCGTTTATCTATGGATAGGATTAATAGTTTTGACAGCTTGCGCTCATATTCCCAGCGAAGCCCCTGAATTATCTGCTGAATTGGGAAATAGAATATCAGCAATTGAAAAATCTCATATTAGATTACTCCGTAATTTCTTTGATGAAAAAAGAAACCAGGTTGATAAATTTATCCTTGAAGAATGGATTCCGACTTTTGCTAAGGAGTTCTTTTCCAATCCTAAAATAGAAAAAATATGGGAAGAAATAGTTAGATCTAATAACAAGAAAGATCGACTAGAATTATTGGTGAGACTTGGGCCAAAGCTTCAATCTAAAATTAACGCCAAAAGAGTCGAATTAGTTAAGCCTTTGGACCTTCTCGAGAGGTCAATCGAACGAAAACTTAGGGATGAATATGAGCAGGCAAAGGCAATTAATAATAGTATCACAAGCTTTTTACTATCGGCCTCAAAGGTCGCTGAAAACCGAAATAGGTATTTAAGCATTGTTGGGGTAACTGATAAGAAGATTGCTAATGCAATGGATGAGATAGATTCTGCTGTAAGCCTTTTGCTAAACAAAGCAAAAACAACTGAAAAAAAACAGAAAGTAGCAGAAAAATATATGGAGAAACTTAAATCTGCCCTTGAATCACTTAGAAATTCAAAAGGAGGTTAAAAATGGCTATTGATTGGGATAAAATCGATGCAGAAGTAGATGGTATTATTGAACAGGCAGCTAATGCGACAGATGAGAAACTAGCTTCAAAGATATCATCTGTAACAAGGTTAAC
>JAUWZC010000064.1 GCA_030615565.1 Desulfobacteraceae bacterium
TTTCCTTGTTGAAGACCACGTCCTTTGGGCATGGTCATGTGGGGTGGCTATGCCAAAGCAATAATGCCAAATGCTGAAATTCGAAATCCGAATACCCGCCTGCCATGCAGTGTCCCTGATTCTAAGGAAGTAATTGCTGGCGCAACAACATTATATAGTATCTCGTAATGATAGCTCAGAGGCATTGCGGGCAGGTCGAAATCCCTGGCCCCAGACCTGATATCCAAGGACTTCATTTCGAACCCCTCGCTTCTATTGAACGGAAGCAATAGTATACATCACCAATCACGTCGCGCCTCCCGATCCCGTACCGGTCTCGGGACGGGGAGGGCGGGCCTAAACAAATTCGAAGCATGAATGTAATAATAACAGAAACAAAGCACCCGCATTTAGGTCACAAAACCGAGTACCATATGAGCCGGTTTCGGTCATTTGGATTTCGATCATTTGATATTGCCCGCCCTGGCGCGACGTGCTTAAATGAAACCATTAAGTCTATAAGGCGCTATGTGCTCTTATCAACATATTAAAATTATAAGCCAGGTCTGGGCCAGGGTTTAAAGTTTATGATTTAGTGCTTAGTATTTTTATAATGTTTTGCCAGAAAAACATGAACTTAGAACTATCGATAATTATCATTCTGAATCCTCAACGAGCATGCAAATTATGTCCATTACATTGGTGCGAGTTGGTCCTGTTTTTAGTAAATCCCCTAAGGATTCAAAGAAAGAGTATGAATCGTTAGCCAAAAGAAAGCCACGGGGATCCAAATTCGCTTGCCGAGCCCTCTTACATGTAGTACCGTTTACGATAGCACCTGCCGCATCTGTGGGGCCATCTGTGCCATCTGTTCCGGCACTGAGCAGAGAAATCCCATCCCAACCATCTATGGCGATGGCACATGCCAGGGCCAACTCCTGACTCCTGCCCCCTTTACCCTTGCCTCGAATTATAACTGTTGTTTCTCCGCCAGCTACTATACAGGCAGGAGGTGATATCGGGAGGTTGGCCTGGGAGATCTCTTTCCCTATTGCGGCAAAGACCTGAGCAACTTCACGTGCCTCTCCTTCAATTTGAGATGATAACACAAGAGTATTGTATCCAAAGGAAATTGCCTGCTCTTTAGCTGCTAAAAGGGATTCCCTGTTGTTTCCCACGATAAGGTTTTGAACTTTTGAGAATACAGGATCTCCAGTCTTCGGCGTTTCGGGTAAATTACCCGCTGCACCCTGTTTAAAATATTCTGCCACACTTTTAGGCAACTTGTCACTGAGTTCATACCTCTCAATTATTTTGATACAATCACTATAGGTGCTTTCATCTGGAACCGTGGGACCAGAAGCTATAACATCCAATCTATCGCCAATAACATCCGATAAAAGTAAAGAGACTAAGGTAGCCGGATAGGCCTCTTTTGCAAGCCTCCCACCTTTGCTACGCGAGAGATGCTTTCTGATTGCATTGATCTCATTGATGGTTGCTCCACATTCAAGGAGAAGGCGAGTGATTTCTTGCTTTTGATCAAGATTAATGGGAGGTGAAGGAGCTGGCAAAAGTGCGCTTCCGCCGCCAGAAAAAGCGCAAATGATCAGATCCTCCTCTGTACATTCCTGGGCCTGCTTTAAAAGTTCTTCAGTAGCCCTGAGTCCTGCTTCATCGGGAATAGGGTGACCTGCTTCCATAATATCCGTTTTTTGTAAAGGCATTCCATGTCCATATTTAACGATGATCTGTCCATGAGTCAGCCGGCCTCCAAGGATATCTTCCAGAGCCTTTGCCATTGGAGCTGTACCCTTTCCTGCCCCGATCAGGAAGATCCTTTTGAAACTATCAAGAATATAAGAACAGTCTCCTACGAACAACTGGTTCCCCTGAAGTCGGACATATCTTTTAACTGCTCTTTCAGGATCTACGGCCTTAATTCCAGCCTTGAATATATCTTCCAAGGCCTTCTTCTGAACCTGTATCATAGTATCTCTCCATTAATCAATTTAAACTCCCCCTATCCTTCTCAAGTAAGCTTCCTTGGCTGTCCGGTGTTATCCAGAACACTCTGCCACAGAAGGCCTGATGTGTCTATTCGCTTCCGTCCCTTGACACACAGTTGAATAGGTATATGGACAAAATGACCATTCCAAATCCCCACAACCATCCCAGTTCTACCTGACATTGCTGCATGTACTGCATTCTCAGCAAGTTGGAAGCAGAATACAGAATCACCCGGTGTTGCCGGTGCACTGCGTATTGTATATGAGGGGTCAATGTATCTTACAGTTGTTTGAATATTACAATTCCTAAAGTATTCTGTTATTTCTTTCTTTAAAAACAGCCCGATATCGCCAAGCTTTTTGTTTCCAGATGCATTAGTGCCTTCTCCATATACATACTCCTGCCCTGCACCTTCTGCCACGACAATCACTGCATGTCTTTTTCTGCTCATGCGCTCTTTAAGATAGGCAAAAACATCTTCCAAAGAAAAAGGAATCTCTGGTATCAGTACAAGGTTTACATCACTTGATGCAAGGGTGGCATATACAGCGATAAAGCCTGACTCCCTTCCCATAAGTTTGACTATCCCTATCCCGTTCTTTACTCCCTTTGCTTCCATGTGGGCACCGATTATTGGTATCTGGCTCATAGCTACAGCGGTTTCAAAGCCAAATGTCCTTTCAGTGAATAAAATATCATTGTCAATGGTCTTAGGAATGCCAATAACAGAGATAGCAAGACCTCTTTTTTTTATTTCCCTACTTATTGCCAGTGCGCCCCTCTGTGTTCCATCACCACCTATAGTAAAGAGCATATTTATCTTTTTCTCCAATAAGAAATCTACCATGAGGGCTGGCTCCTGCGGTCCTCTGGATGTGCCAAGAATAGTGCCACCATCATTGTGAATGTCTTCGACCACCTCTGGTGTAAGCACTAAAGGTTCATGATTGCATGAGGTTATCAGGCCCTCAAATCCATATCGTAACCCAAATACCTCCCTGACCCCATACCTATACCACAAGACCATAACAATGGCCCTGATAACATCATTCAAACCAGGGCAAAGTCCTCCACATGTGACTAAAGCAGCCCTGCTTGTTTCTGGATTAAAAAAAATCTTTTTTCTTGGGCCTGCCTTCTCAAGAAAGTTTGGTTTAACTTGACCTTTTTGAAAGCCTGAAAGTGTTACATCTATGAGAACTCCTTCGTTATCATTAATAAAAACTCCTGAATCCAGGCGAGAATTAAAGGTGCATTGACCAACTCTCTCGATGCTAAAGTCTTCTGTCATCTTCTCACCACCTTGCCCAACAAAGGATAATGACCAGTAAAAGAATAATATTTTTGCATTTTACAAACCTATTAACAATTAAAAATAGTAAGAGATCTTAAAATAAGAAACTTATCCAGTCGAGGGCATTTGAGTCTACCCTATCTTCACAAGTGATTATTTATTAAAAAAATCCCCCATCAGGATAATTTACTCCCAATGAGGGCTTTAGAGCATTATATCAATGCAAATTTACTTCACAGCATCCTTTAATGCTTTCCCTGGTACGAATTTGGCTACTTTCTTTGCACTGATTTTGATCTCTGCCCCAGTCTGGGGGTGTCTTCCTTTCCTGGCCTTTCTTTGTGCCACCTTAAAGGTTCCGAAACCAATTAGTGTGACCGGATTCTTCTTTTTTAATGCCTTGGTAATGGTTGAAAAAACACAATCCACTGCTGCCTGGGCCTCTTTTTTGGTACAGACCACCTTTGCCACCTCTTTGACTAAATCTCCCTTGTTCATAATCCTTCCTCCTTTCTCCTAAATAATAAAATAGTTAATGAATAATATTTTAATTAATATGAATATTTGTATATTTCAACCTAAAAAGTTATCTTTTCATTTACGAATTAAAAGTGAACCATTTTTATAAATCAGAAAAGATGCTGATAATCATGAGGGGTCACAAGTCATATATATGCGCTTAATGCAATACTTTGCGATTGGTTCTTCCAATCAAAATTTATGCTTTCTTGCCAGATTCGTTTAATGGATTCTATCCGATTTTATTACAACATACAAACAACACAATACCTGAATTTTTGGGATTTAAAAATTTTTACCTATGGATATCCTTAATTATTGAGGAAAATCTTGTCCTTGTCAGAAAGATCAAAGATCATATTCCAGTTTCAGAGAAATTTTTGGAAGAGCATCTAAAATAGGTGATCTAATCTCATCAATATAATTATTCAACTAAGTTAGCCTCGGCCTCTTCCTCTGCCTCCATCACCTCTACCCATACCTCTGCCTTTACCCATTCTTTTTCCCCTTCCCATGCCTTTACCTCTGCCTTTTCCTCTAATATCGTCACTTTTTTGCCACTGGTTCAACTCTCCTTGATCTATCTCAGTCTTGGCCTCTGCTACTATGCGGCGAAATGCTGAAGATAGATAGGAAAATAGGCTCAAAACAATACCTGTGCCTGCTTCAACAAAAGCCTCTGTTTTATCCTTTGCTTCAGTCTCTGCTTGGAATTTATGGTACTCTGTCTCAGCCCTTGCTTTTATACTGGTCTCTGCCTTAACCTCAGCTTTTGCTTGCTGGGCTTTCTCTGGTTCTAGCGGTTTTTTTGAGGATAAAAAGGACTTCACCGTCTCATAGGCTTCGTTAAGCTCCTTTAACCTCTCTTCAGCCTTTTGTTTTAATCGAGGATTGTTGGAGAAACGATCCGGATGCCAGACATTAACTAAATCTTTATAGGCCTGTTTCGCCTTATATATGGTAGCATCACGATCAAGCTCGAGAATGTCCAAACATCGCCGAATATCCATTTTTATTTTCCTTTAGCTCAGTCCGGAAAGCCCACCGGCTGATGGCGCGGTTTTTAGATAGCAGCCAGAGACCTTGGCAGTCACCCCATAGGCACCCCACAAAATCTGCGAAAACTGCTTAAGGTAAGCCGGACTCCGAACGAGCGATGAGTGCGACGGGCCTTAAGAGCCTCCTCAACCGTAACAGTCCCTTTGTGAGAAGGCACGGGAAGAGAGATATCTATAGCCCTTGTTACCAAGCTAGAGAGCGGTGTCAAGATGAGCAACCCTGCCATTATTGGCATCAGACTAGGAGTTTGGAGTCTAAACATGCTTTCCCTCTTTAACTGTTTCTATCAATCTAATTTTATTAAAGAATACATTCCTCTATTCATAACAATATCAAATCTTAGAGGCTAAGGTCAAATCAGGTGGAAAATGTGTATATTATAGTATTCTTTAATTTTTCGGTTTTTCCAAGGTTCATAGTTATGTCGGACTTTTATTTCTACCCCCTCAGGCCAAATCTAGAATAGCTTACCAGTGGGGCTGGTTGCCAATGCGATGTCCCATCACCTCAAGAGTGTTATGCACCACCACGAAGGCTTTTGGGTCCATTTTGCGGATTATATTCTTGATTCGATGTAATTCCCTTAAAGTGATAACAGTGTATAGAATCTGCTCGTCTTGGCCCGAGTATCCTCCTTGCCCCCGGATAAACGTTACTCCCCTCCCTACCTTATCAAGGACCTCCCGGGAAATCTCTTGCCATTTGGGAGAGATGATAAAAACGGCCTTTCTTTGACTGAGTCCTGTTAGCACAATGTTGATAATTTGGGAAGATATGTAGATATAAATCAGCGTGTAAAGTGCTGTATCCAACGAGAAGATAAGTGAAGCTGCTGTGAGTACAATAGCGTTGAAGGCAAGTATTGTGTTTCCGATGCGAATGGAGAAGCGGTTAAGTAGAATGACCGAAAGAATGTCCGTGCCGCCTGATGACCCCATTGACCTCAGTATAATCCCTGCTCCGATCCCTGTGATGATACCTGCCAGAAGAGCGCTCAGGATCTTGTCGTGGATGGGCACAGGCACATGAACCCAAGCAATCGCTGCAGAGAAGACCACCGTCCCCAAGATGCTATAGAGGAAGAAACGCCTCCCCACGAATGTCCACCCCAGAACGAAAATAGGCACATTTAGCAGTAAATAGAGCCACGACAACGGGAAGGATTGAAAGAGATAGTGGATAACCAGGGCGACACCTGTGAATCCGCCGCTTACAAATTGATGGGGTATCAAGATCCCGTTGATGGCCACAGCAACCAGCACACTCCCCAGGCAGATAAGACACAGATTCCAGAGTACCTGTTTAAGAGATCCAGAGATGAATCGGCCACACCACCGTGGGACTATTACACGCTTCTTAGCCGAGACCGCCTGTATTTTGGGTGATAATCTGTTTTCCATAGAAATTGCCTCTTCAATTTTAGGTACGTAAAGATAATTGAAGATTAGATTATTGGCAAGAAAAAATTAGCCTTTTTATAAGAGGAAAGTCAGATAGGCACTGTCACGTCAATTGATATGCATACACTATGTCCAGCCAAACCTTCACAAAGTGTCAGGATATTTTTTCCAGATTATGGCAGAAGGGGTGTAGAAAAAATAGAGTTGCGTGTCAAAGGAAAAGTGCCTGCTCTGAAATCAATTTTATTAAAGATTCTGTAATCAAAACCCAACAAGTAGCTCATCAAAGTTTTCTTATAGTTATTTCTAAATTAAAAGCTACACTTTTCTCGTTTTCTTATTTATCCATAATCAGGCTAGTCATGTATAATCGAATTACTTGGCTATCCCTATTTCCTTAAGTCAATGTTTTTCGAAAAAATTCTCTATCTTCTCCTTCTCAGATTCCTCAATCTCATTAAAATAGATAGCCGTATTATATACACCACCCACATTAGCTTCAGATAAAACCTCCTCAACCCTTACCACTACTCCATTACATTCTGCATACTTAAATTCATTCCCTTTATCACCATAAGGTAACGCTAAGGCTATCTTAAGATTAGTCATTAAGGGAATATGCTTATTCAGCTGACAATATGCCCCACGACAACTAAGATTTATCGTCTCAGTGACAGCATCAAAATCTTCTGCCTTAACTTTAAACTGTAATCGTTTATTTATACGGGGATGTCTTCTGTGTTCTACATCGATATTTTTAGGCTTCATGGGCTTAGATTCTAAGGTTTGTTATTTGAAGATCATTTAATTATGGGATACCCACTTGAACCTGCAGAAGATTACCACGTATACCTCTTTTTGTCTTCATCAAATATATCAGCGATCCAACAATTTACGCAGATATGCCAATTAAAATTTGAGCCCAATTTATCCTGTTTGAAATAATGATTCTCAATTTAGATAAGTAGCCGCTCTGTAAATAACTATTTAAGAGTCTAAATTCCAATCCCGAACAATCTGATAATATTATGCATAGCTATAATAGAAAAACAAGAACAAATTGCTGTGTATACTAAAATTGTTGGCCTTTTTAATTCTTTCCGGCCACAGCAGAAATCAATATTTTTGGGTTGGAGGAGTTGTACACAATATATGGACATTCTGATAAGTTCTCCCTAGCTCATTCAGGTAACTTGGGTGGATAAGCGAGCATGGCACATACCAGCCCCAGTGTGCTGAAACTGGTTATTATTGCAAAGGCTGGTATGTAGGTCCCCATAGCGTCCCTGATGGCCCCAGCCATTACTGGGCCTGCGGACTCAGCAATAATAGCCAGAGGAAATATAAGACCTAAGATTTGGGCGTAATGGACACGCCCGTAGTATGCCCCAATGAATGTGGGCAGGGCTACAACCAATGCCCCATAGCTGATACCAAAGAGTGCAGCGTAGATGTAGATTAAGAGCAAAGTCTTGGTGGTTAATAGAATCACAAGCGCTGTCACCTGAGTAATAAAGCTGACAATAGCTAAAGGCCTCACTTCAAATCTAACCCCTAACAAGCCAAACCCCAGTCGCCCTAAAATGCTCATTCCCGGAACGAGGCCCAGGGCCATGGCTGCCACAATTGGAGAAAAACCTATATCCGTCATATATGCCACCTGATGCGCAGTCACCGTGCTTATTGCCAAGAAGTTGGCAGCACACAAGGTTGCGATTAACCAAGTGCTAGGTTTTCGTATGGCCTGCCTTATTTGCCAATCAATGGGGCTCTGGTAGACCCGTGAGATATGACTAGTCTTCTCTTCTATCTCATCGGCTGGTGCGTTAGATATGCCATCGGGTGACTGCCCCATATCCTCCGGTCTGTTTCTTACCAGAATCAGCCCGCCAATCAGTACAGTGCATGTAATTTGTATCATAGCCAAGGCCAGCCAAGCCATTTGCAATCCGATATTGGAAATCAGCCATGTTGCCAGGAGTGGGAAGGTAAAACCGCCCAAGCCCCCTGCCGATATAACTAGCCCCATTCCCAGGGACCGCTTTCTAATGAACCAGTTATTGACCACCGTGGTACAAGTCAAATACAGTCCAAAGCCGCTTCCCAATCCTACCAGAATACCGTAAAAAAGATAGATTTGCCATACCTCTGTAGTAATGGACATTCCGGCTAGCCCAATGACCACAAGTAAATTGCCAAAGACTATGTTAGCCCTTGGCCCAAACCTGGCAATAGAGGCCCCTATCAGTGGACTGGGCAATCCAAATGCCAGCAAAGCTACGGAGAGCCCGCCACCCACTAAGGTTCGGCTCCAGCCATATTCGTTGCACATCGCTGGAAGGAACACCCCATATGAGTAAAAGAAGGTGCCACTTGTGGTAAAATACACTAACATCGCTCCTGTCAGCGCTATCCATCCGTAAAATCCTCTCCCTTTATTGATAACCTTACTGTTTCCGATCATTTTTAAGCTAACTTTCCCTAACTTTGCTATCTTTTCTTACTATTAAGGATCAAACTATCATAACATATTCATTGATTTATTTTATTTTGCATTTTGAGGTAAAATCAGGAGCTGGTTAAACCCATTTGGCAGCTATTACCATACTGAATCAAGATTTTTCCTCCCAGAGCTTTGTCCCATCCTCAATATAAAGAGGTGACTCCAAATCATACATATACATCGTTCTG
The DNA here is from genome assembly GCA_030615565.1 of Desulfobacteraceae bacterium. Taxonomy (GTDB): domain Bacteria; phylum Desulfobacterota; class DSM-4660; order Desulfatiglandales; family B25-G16; genus B33-G16. The sequence continues at coordinate 8,953 of JAUWZC010000064.1, forward strand.
TCATCAACCGCCTTGATGACCACATGACCCCAAGCAAAAAACAGATATCCATAGAATTGGTCATCTGGCCCTAAGATCCTCCAGAGTCTTGGATCAAACTGAATGTAGGTTCTGATCCAGCCGATGAGCTCTGACAACGTTTCCTTATCCTCGATCTTAATCCATTTATCGCCTGTCAGGATTTTGTCGTCGTTTTTTGGATCAAACATGATACCTGCTGCAATACAAACAGACAATCCAGCATAATAGATAGTGTAATCCTGCCAATTCTTTTCTAACTCCTGAATGATAATATTCTCCTTGTATCTGGATAATACCCTGAGTTTCCCATAGCTTTTGAGCCATGAACATCCACACATTAGAAATAACAATACAAGACCGATAACTGCCGGATGTATATATGTACTGTTTGTGTTATGTCTCACTTTTCCAGTCGATGAGCTAAAATTATCCTGCCTACCTACAATAAAAAATCCATAAAAAGGTACTATAATTACCTTGCGGGTTTCATATTAGTATCTTCAGAGGTCCTCTTCTAACGATCCCCTATTGAATGTTTGGGCAATTAAATATTAATAATTTTTGGAATTGTTATGATTAAGGGTGCCACAAGGTCAATAAAAAAAACAACAGAATTATTACTGGAAAAAGAGCGATTTGTGAGATTAAATACTCAACCATTACAAATATACTTCTAAAACTTTTTATCTTTTTTAGAACATCTCTTTAATATAGAAAAAAAGTATGACCCCAGAGAAAGCCAGTTTTAATCCAATGCTCACCATGTTTCCGACAAAGACACCCCAACCCGCTCGCAAGGCCTTTTTTACCTCTTTTCCAGCTGCCAGTTCTCCAGCCAGTGCCCCTCCAATTGCACCGATGAGCATTCCCCAGGGCGGGAAGAAAAAAAGCCCGAATAGCATTCCGATAATTGAACCCCAAATACCTAATTTGGATGCCCCATATTTTTTTGCCCCACTTGCAGGAACCACATAGTCCAAGATAGTAACCACTATTGTCAGGCCTGCCATAATAATTAGAAATGTTGAACTAAATGGTTCCCAATTTTTGGCATAGGAAAGAATAATTAAGGCGAAAAAACTGAGAGGAGGTCCTGGGATGACAGGTAAAATGCAACCAACAAGACCAATTAATGCGAAAAGTAATCCAAGGATTATCAATACGATCATCAAAGTTGGGCCTCTATTGGATTATTGAAGAGCAATATTAAAAGAAATATCAAGATTGGTTACGTATAGGATATTGCAAAACCTTGCCTTTATCTTGGAACATGTCCGCCAATATCAAAATCTGCACAAAAAGGAAAGGAAAAGTAATCATAGTGTACGTTGATATTTGCTAATTGCCTGTTGAAATGAACTAAAAAATAAATTAAAAATGGAATTACATGACTGATATCCAGACAAAGTACCTTGGTGGTATGGTTGGTAGTGCTCTCGGCGATGCAATTGGTGAACTTGCCTTCCAATATCGTAAAAAAGAGGACCTTTGTATCCAGTTAGACCGATCAAAAGAGTTCAGCTACACTGATGATACAGCCATGTCCATTGGCCTTGCAGAATCTATTATAAAAAAGGGTTGTCTTGATCAACAAGACCTGGGAGAAACATTTAGATACAACTATGAGCGTGAGCCGTGGCGAGGCTATGCCTCAGGACCGCCAACTATATTCTCAATAGTAAAACAATTAGGTATTACCTA
>JAUWZC010000299.1 GCA_030615565.1 Desulfobacteraceae bacterium
ATATTTTCTGAATCGGTGCGACTTTCAGCCACAAAGACATCCAGGGCATCATTATTGAGGCATATCTCACCTACCTTCTCGTATAGGTTCTCAAGCCCCTCCTTTGATTCACTCTCAAGCTGGATAATCAGATAGGCCTCAGCCTTGTCCTGGAAAGCTATTTTAGTATTAAGATATTTGGTAGTAAGATCAACAGAGAGCTTATCCATAAATTCGACCGCTACCGGTATTATACCAGCAGAGACAATTACATCTGCAACGGTATTAACGGCCGTCTCTATATCCCCAAAAGGAACAAGGAGGTCTACAGTCCTTCCGGCAGAGGGCATCAAATTTAAAATTATCTTGGTAAAGATACCTAATGTCCCCTCTGAGCCAATCATGAGATGTAATAGATTGTAACCCCATGTATCTTTTCTGAATTTGCCCCCAAGCTCAATCACCTCACCGGTAGGAAGGACAACCTCTAAGCCTAAGATATGTCGTCTTGTGTTGCCATATTTTATTACCTTACCTCCCCCGGCATTGGTGGCCACATTTCCGCTGATAAAACTGGTCTCTATACTCATCGGGTAGCCAGCATACATTAGACCCTCGTCTAAAACCTTCAGGCAAAGCTCATTGGTTATAACCCCAGGTTCCACTACGGCTACCCTGTTCACCTTATCTATATCGAGAATCTTGTTCATCCTCTCCATCGAAAGAACTATCCCTCCATAAAGGGGTATAGCTGCTCCGGCAAGACCGCTCCCAGCAGCCCTGGGCGTAACTGGAATCTTATTTTTATTTGCCAGTTGCATTATCTTTGACACCTGCTCAGTAGAATCAGGTTTTACTACTGCTTCTGGCAGATGGCCAAAGATCTCTCCTGCTTCATCAGCAGCATAATTCTCTAACTTTTCTTTATCCTCAAAGATTACGTTTTTTGCCCCAACTATCTCTTGAAGCTCCTCTATGATCTCTGTGGTTACTATGCCATAGTCTTTTTCCATCTTATCACTCCTTGATCCTTTCTTTTAACCTTTGTACGACGAGAGGAATGACCTCAAATATGTCACCTACAACACCAAAGTCTGCTGCCCTAAAGATGTCCGCCTCAAGATCAGAGTTTATGGCGACAACCGTCTCAGCCGAAGACATCCCAGCCAGATGCTGAACAGCCCCGGAAATACCACAGGCAATATACAGCCTTGGGCTGACTGATTTTCCGCTGAGGCCTACCTGATGGGAATAAGAGATCCAGCCAAGATCTACCGCCTTTCTTGATGCCCCTACTGATCCGCCTAAAAGCTCAGCAAGCTCATTTATAATCCTCATATTCTTCCCGTCTTTTAGTCCTTTACCACAAGAAACGATAATATCAGCATCCTGAATAGGAGCCCCTACTGTCTCCTCTCTAAGAAAGTCCACTCTTTTAACCCTGGAGGCCAAATATTCACCGTCAAATTCTTTAACGATAATTTCCCCTTTTCTTGACTCATCTATAGGGAGCGGCCTTTTCGATTTTGGTCTTACAGTCGACATCTGGGGCCGGGATGTAGGGGTCTTGATGGTGGCCATAATATTTCCACCAATTGCCGGTCGTGTCTGGATCAGAAGCCTTTCGTTTATATCAATATCAAGCCCAGTGCAGTCCGCCGTGAGTCCTGTCTGGAGCTTTACCGCACATATAGGCATTAAAGTTCTTCCTATAGTAGTGGCTGAGGCAATAAATATCTCCGGTTTATATTCATCAATAAGGGATGTAAGTATTTTGGAGTAGGGATCGGCTCTAAAATCCTTTAAGGCAGGATTGTCAACCACATATACCTTATCTGACCCTCTATATATAAGCTCCTTTGCCTTATCCTTTACATTGTGTCCGATGATTATGCTTCCGAGTTCTACCCCTAACTTATCTGCTAGGTCTTTCCCCCAGGCCAAAAGTTCATATGAAACAGGGTGTATCTCTCCCTCTCTCATCTCTCCAAGTGTCCATATTCCTTTATAGTCGTCTAATCTGTTTTCCATTCCTAACCCTCTTAAATTATGAATATGCTCAATAAAAATATGTAAAATCCTAAATCCTAATATCTAAATACTAAACAAGCACAAAATCCAAATTCTCTAAATCCAAAACCATTAAATAACCTACTAAAATTCACATTCCAAATATGTTTTGGTCATTTGGATTTTGATATTTGGTATTGTTTAGGATTTAGTATTTAGTATTTATAGTCCACAGGATATTTAATAAGTACTAAATTATCTCTATTTTCCCTAAAAAATCGACAAGGCCATCTACTGCCTCATCTAAATCTTTCGATGTAGAAAGAATCTCCCCCTTTCTTGCTACCTTTGGATGAAATGTCTTTACAACCCTGGTAGGTGAACCCTTAAGCCCGAGTCTATCTTCATCAGCACCGATATCATCAGCGGTAAGAATAGGGA
>JAUWZC010000044.1 GCA_030615565.1 Desulfobacteraceae bacterium
TCGTACCGAGAGCTATCTCTAATGCCATTTTTGCATGAAGCTCCAAAGTGTTCAGCAGGGGAACCTCGCAATCCTCCGATTTCAAAATTAGTGGAAGCTCAGTGCAGCCAAGAACAACACCATCAATATCATAATCCGATATAATACTAAGTAATCGTTCTTTGACGGGAACCTCCACTATTCCTTGTGCAAGTTTTCCAAAAATTAAATGGTTGATCTCGTTCTGCTCTGACAATGCTGGAGTTATTGTGTCAATGTTTACCTTCCTAAAAGCATCCTCGTAGAATCCTGATTGCATGGTAAACTTGATGCCTAAAATAAGCAGGCGATTTCTATTGAGTCGTTGGGCTTCGCGGACAGCCGGATCGACAATACTCAGAAGAGGTAACGGTGAACGACTGACTATCTTGTCGAAAACCGCATGTGGCGAATTTGCTGATAGAAGCGCGAAATCGGCCTTGCCCGCATTCAATCGCTGTAGGCTGCTTTCGATGTACTCCAGGTAGCTTTCCATGTCATCGTTATCTTCAAAATCCGTAAATCTCTGAAGATCGAGACTGTCGATGAGTATTTCAGGGTAATAGTAATCGCCATGGAGACGGAAGTACTCAGCGCAGATTACACGATAGTACTCCGCTGTTGAAGCAGGTCCTATACCACCTAAAATTCCAATTCTCTTTCGCATGAAACATTTTCTTTAAGGCAATATAACGCTTGAACTCACTGGTTTTTACGAAGCGCAGCGGAGTAAAAATCCAGTGCAGTGATTTGTTAGCATTTCATTATTTTTCCGCTATTACCAACATCTCAAAATCTTCAGTTAATAATTTATCATTTCGGCTAAAAGCCCCTTGTTTTGCTGCGAATATATCAATAGTTTTAAAATTGAGCGTTTTCAACAGCCAGGTTATTTCGGATGGCACATAATACCTTTCGTTACATTGCAGTTCCTTTTTATTACCAGAGTCATCCTCAACATGTGTAGTGTTATGATCTCGAAATGTCATTAAATCAAATGAATTATTACTGCATGTCGCATTTCCTTCTTTTGTCTCTGAATCGAGAAATTCTTTGACAGAATGAAATAAAGGGAACAATCCATTCAAAGTCGTAAATATTAGTTTCCCTTTTGGTTTTAAAGCGCTGGCAGCATTTCGGAGAATTTGAAAATTCATCTCATCAGTTTCCATTAATGGGAATGCACCTTCACACAACATAATAACCAAATCAAATTCATTGAAAAAAGGAAGTTTTCTTGCGTCATGTTTTTGAAAAACAAGTTTCAGGTTTTGCCTGGATGCCTTGTTTTTTGCCCGTTTCAACATCGATTTTGATAAATCAATCCCAGTAACGGTATATCCTCTTTTTGATAATTCAATTGAATGTCTTCCCGTTCCACATCCGATATCCAATATTCTTGCTGTCTTGTTATAATTGATTTCCTTTTCTATAAAATCACATTCTCCGATTGTGCCTTGGGTGAAATTCTCATTATCATATTTCATTCCATAATTTTCAAATAATTCTTCATACCATTGTTTCATTTAGTCTTATCCTTTTATTCACTGCTAATGCCCGGCATAAGGCGCGGCGGCTTTTTGCCGTCGCCCTTAATGCCGTTGTTATATTTCTTCTGATAAATCAATCCATCTCCCCTTTGTGAGAGGTTCTAAATCAGTAGGCTTCAGTTGAAAAACAGCAAAAGGAGTACCAGCCGCAGCCCAGATTACTTCATATTTCTTCAGGTCTGGATCCAATATGGTTTCCAAGGGTTCATTATGGCCTACTGGCGGCACTCCACCGATTGCATACCCGACTCTTTCTTTTACATACTTTCCATCCGCTCTGCCAAGTTTCAAGCCCGTCGATTTTTGGATTTTCTTTACATCTACACGATTTGAGCCAGATGCTATGACAAGAATCGGAAGGCCAGTTTCCTTCTCTCTAAACACGAGAGATTTAGCTATTTGAGCGACTGCACACCCAATACTATCAGCGGCCTCCTGTGCTGTCCTCGTTGAACCAGGCAGTTTTTTAACCTCAAAGGAGAAGCCTTTTGCTAAAAGGAAATCCTGTACACGTTTTGCACTGCCTCTTAGTTCTGATGCCATAAATTTGTTCCTTTGAAAAATATAACGGTTTAATCAGCGGCGCGGCTTTTTGTGTCCGCTGAATTTTTTTGTTAGGCATCGTACCATTCCCCATGGTGCCAATCGTCGAAGGATATCGTCCTGTCTTTTAGGAGTTCCTCATACCGCAAGCCGTAACGCAGCATTGCTACAAGCGCTTCACCATCACTCCGCATGATGAAATGCTCGTAGCCTATTTCGCTGTTACGATAATGCCCTTCGATCTGGTTCATGTACTTTCGTACCAGTCCAAGTGCTTCCTCGATCATTTGCCTGGAGATCCCCGGGAGCGGGTCTGGGCTGCTCTTCATCGCTGTGGTTAAATCGAGGTGCGTGAGTTGCTTGTTCCGCCATACTCGGAAAGGCTCACACTTGGAGTGAAGTTCATCAAGTATAGAGCGGGTTCGTGCCGCGAGCTTTTGGTCTCCATGCGCGCCCAAGCGTGACTGTAGCTGTTTGAGAGAAAGGTTTTCGAATCTCCTTGAGCGTGCTGGATCTGTCAGCTTGCAGAGAGAGACCAGAACCTCCTCCAAAAGTACATCCTGAATTATATAAAAGAATACCGAGGCGCATTCATTGAGGAGATCAACGCGCTTATCCGATTCGGCGAAGAGCTGTCTATAGATTATCCACCTTGCGTGAAGCCAGGTAATCTCCGTCTTAAGCTCTTCGTATACCTCGTTGATCTCCTCGGGAATAAGTGTCATCGCATGCTTGCTCTTGACTTGTCTTGATGCATAACCCTAAGGGTAACTGGCGCGGCCAAAAAACTTTTTCGCAAGGCGCCGAAGTTTTCCGCGTCCAGTTCACCCTTTTGTTATCTTATTTTTTGTTCAATCTTTTCTCGTGTTCCTCGTCTAAACTTTGTAGGTATCTCAGCATGTTAAAGGTGATATTTTGCAAATATTTATCTGGGTCTGCCTTGCTCCACTTCAAAAAAATTATAAGAGTTTCCAAGCACCTAAATGTTATTGGTCCAGCTATTCTGGGATCTGGATCACCATAGTCAAGGCGGGGCAAATAATACCGACCTTTACGTTTTAAATGATACTTGCTTAACTCTAACCACCCTCCATGAACCCACCGGCTTGAACTGCCAAACCCATATGAATAGTCCCATTCACGATTTAAGGAGCGGAGCATACCTCTTGTGTCTTTTCCATCTATTTTCCAATTCTTAACAGCTCTAAGCTTTTTGAAAGAAATCTGGTCTTTTTGAAGACAGCCTATTATTGATTTCTTTATACGTTTTTCTATTGGTAATAATGGCCTTTTTTTAGCTTTCTCTTCTAAATCGATTAAATTTTGCCGCTCTGATCGATATGATGTCAAAATATAGTTTTTAAAAGCCTTCCCTTTATTTACCTTGATAAAGTAGTTGATGCGGACTTCAGTTTCATGAATAAGCCTCATGAAAATTCCAGCATGTTCAAGCTGGCGTTTTGCAACATGCTGACAAAAACCATCATAAAGTTTTGTCAACCGAATCATGTGTCCAACTATTATTGCGTGATGTTTTGTGTACCCCCTTTTTGCTTTTTCATCACTTGGTGCAAGTGAAACGCCAACACGCAATACATAAATAGAGCGAGACATTACATCGACGATAACATTCATGAAATCATCGTCGTTTTTAAGTGTGGATGGATCAGGAGCTTTTTGAAGCCAACTCTCAATAGATGCTAAATTTTTATAAAGGGCTTCCATTCTGTTTTAAAAGATAACGCTGCTAATCAGCCGCGCGGCTTTTTGCGTCGGCTGAATTAGCCTTGTTGGACGGTTTCTCGTTCATAATACTGTCTATCAATTCTTCCATTTGGAATTCAGTTAGCAAATGTGAATTTTCTGATATTATTCCACTCAGAATCTCATTTTCAGGGGTGTTTTCGTTGGCGATGAAATACTCAAGCGAACAACCAGCGATAATATCGCGTAATACTGAGAAGTCCGGCACATAATTTTCCGAACACCCAACTATCACTTGCCTGGAGCTAATTGGTAGTAATAGAGCGATAAGGTCGTCTTTTTTTTCAAGAATAGGTTTAAAACTTCTTTCTCCGCATACGTGGAATACCACTGCAGAATCTCCTAATGGCAGGAGGCTATCTTCAGAATTTACAATTTTAAAAATCAATTTTTCAAAACGCTGAACTTTCACAACTGGCGATAGACCTTGGTTTAAAGCCCGTATATGCCCTGTTTTTGATGCTTGTTCTAATCTTGCAGGCATTTCTTTTTTTAAATATGCAACCATGAAAGCCATAAAAGTCAACATATTTGGCATTGTCGATTCAATGAAAGGCCCACTTAGCCTCATTAAAGTCGGAAGAGCCTCCTGGGAAATGCCGCGCTTACGTAATTCTTTAGAAAATGAATCTTTAATGAGTGACGGGTCGTTAATTATCCTCCGCCTTATGAATTTCTCGCAGAAAGCAGGATCACTCAGGTACTCCAGCATTTTATTAAGTAGTTGATTTCCAGTAGCAAAATAACTTTGACGCAAATGTCTGGTTCTAACCTCAAGATGGGCAAACAGCCTCGCGATCTTTTCTTGGTCTCGTTTGTCCACAGCGTTATTGAGGCGGATTGAATCAACTAATTGAGCAAAATCACTCTCCGCAACTGTGATGGTATCATCTAATGATGTGTCATTATTTTCCGAATAGAAGAAGCCCTCGACTCCCACGTTTTTAATATTCGTATTGAATGGTTTTATACCTTTTCGATAGGTCCAAGTGAATATTTCCTCGCCAACGGAATGACTGGCAAATCCCTTTTGTAGAAACCGAGGTATAAAATGTTGACGTTTACCTGCCATTCTTTATGTCCAACGTACTCATGACCGGCGGGGGAAGGCCGCAGGCTTTACCCCGCCGGCGTCCATGAGATTGTTAGAAATCGGTTGAATTCTATCCTCTCATTAATACTTTCTCAGCAAACAATTTGCCTAATACGTTAATCTTTGGTCTTGTTCCACCACCAGCAAGTATGTCTAAATCTACCAAGCCAGATAATTCCAAATTATGATGTACGCATTCGTCCATTGCATGTTGAGGATTATTGTGAAACGATTTAAAGTCGTCAATATCTCCTATAAAGAGATGATCAATACCAAAGTTTATCCTTTGAAGTTGTGAGTAGTTTATTTCATTATATAAATATGCCTTGAAAGCATTGGCTATCATCATTGGTTTTTGAAAATGATCAGCCCTCTCTAATAGCAGCATTATTTTACTTCCTACATCTGCCTTATATTTGGAATCCTTCTCCAATTTCTCTACTAACTCGACCCGCTTCTCGTAGGGAACATCTCTGAGATGCCAAAGGAACTTTCCAAGTTTCTTTAAGAAAATGATGTCCTTTATTGAAAAACCCAATCTAATCACTTTTACAATCGAACCTACAACTGGAACTTCTTTAGCAACACCTTCAGCCTCAGATAATTGATCAAAAGCAATTTCAGTAAAATCTGTTGCCAACCCTTGAAGTTCAGGACTTTTGATCGTATTTACAAGCGACTTGGATAATTCTTTTTGGTTCATTTTGTTCTCAATTGTAAATTCATGGATTTCTAACGCTTGGGTTGTGCGGCGGCGGAACGCCGTCAGTACGAACCCATTGTTATGTTTCCGTATTCAATAATTTTCTTATTCTATTCTTATCTTCCTTTAAAAAGCACACTTCAGGACCGAGATTTAAATATTTATATACTGCTTCAGCTTTCATGCAAAAACGTTTATCGTTAGATATTAGCACATCCATGAATATTGCGTTAAAGGCATGTCTACTATCAGGAAATCTAGAACCTCGAATATATGTGCTTTTTTTATCGGACCAAAAACCGAAAGTGTCAAGTAATGAAAAAGACATTACGACTAAATTGTTTAATTGATATGTTTTGTTTTTACTAATAATGTCATTATAAGAAGTGTTGCTATGACTTTCTTCTGATATCTCAAGTGCCTTTTTTAGGATACCCATAAAGCTAATATCAAGATTTTTGTTCTTTATGTGTTCCTGTATTTTCTCTTTAGATGTTATAATTTCATCTATTTTTGGAATCGCGTCTTCTGGCTTGATATTGTTTAATATATTTGGGTCTAACTCCAATTTTTTTCTTCCATCTTTCAAAGTATCGTAATCAATAAAACTAGAAAATAATTTGTTTAGATCTATGCCTAATGGAACATCATTTAGTGTCTGAAAAACACTGGCAGGTGTTTCTATCCTGTACCCTGTATCTATCATATCATTTACAAAATAAAGATTTGACGAAATTCTCGATAGATAATTCAGCCTTCTATCAATTTCAGCCTTTGTATCGAGGTCATTTGATAACTTGATATTAGTGGCCTCATCGACATGTTCAGATGAAAATGGGATTGAAATATTTTCACGGTTGCAAAATATGATATCTTCTAACCACGTAAAATTTCCATCGAGAAAATCTGCTATTACATTCCAGTCTAAGTATGTCGTGATTTTATTTTTCATTTTTAAAACATAACGCGGAAGTCACCGGCCGGTGTGAAGCGTAGCGAAACACCGGTCAGGTGGACTGACAGGTTAGCGGTCAATTAATCTATCCAATGCAGACTGAAGGCTAAGATATGTCTCTTCCGCATCTTGGAGATTTGCAATCTGAAAAATAATTTCTCCGTCCGGTGCACCGCGCCCTCGTAGTACCTCAAGGATCTCAATACCTCCTCTTGGTCGAACCTGATGATTATAGCGAGCCTTGAATAGACGATTCCGATAATTGAATAAGAGCTGCCGTGCACGATTCAATCGAATGTTTTCTGCTCCAGCTCTCTCAATACCTTTAAGAATGAGACCTATCCATGTTGCAACGCGTCGAACATGAAGAGTGCCTTGGTAGTAATCGAATAAATAGTTTACAAAATGATTGGCGATTCTGTCCAACATATTGTCCTCCTTAAAAACTGTTTAAAACATCTGTCTTATTACTTTCATGTGTTATGATGCTGTAACTGCTAACGCTGGAGCTGAGACGCGGGAAATGCGCCAGCATTTTCCCGTCGATTCTCCAGCGACTTGTTATGCCATATTTCTTCGATCATTTAAGCTTTTCAAGTTCTCCTTGGTTGGAGAGAAAATAAAATTCCACAGTCTTAATTATTGCTCCGTACTTTTTTAACCACCACTCTGGGACTTCACGCTGATTACCAAAAACAAGAAATCTACGAGAAGCAGGTGTATTCTCTAAAAGCCAAACATGGCCAGCAATTTCCATAAATTTCGCTGGCGGTATATTCTTCCCACGAACGAGTGTCAGATATTTCGCATCGCCAACAATCTGACCATCTTCTGATACCAAATCAAAGCGCTTGGGGATTCCTACCGGGGTAAGTTCATTTAGTGGAGTGCCGAAGTGCTCCGACATACGATCCCGCGCTAACTTTTGGAAATCTCTCCAATCCATAACAACATTAAAGTTGCGGCTCATATTCTTTGACCCAACTTCTGCCCTGTAATGCTTAAAAAGTACCCAACCACTATTACGTTCTTGATGGACACCATCGACAATGTATCCCGCATTAATCCACGCGCTAGCTTGAGGGCGATTCGAGATATCTGATTGATTCGACCACCACTCCCGGTACTTAAACGCGGAAGCCGGCAGGGGTGAACCAAGGATTTTCTCTATATTCTGGAAACTGAGTGTCAGTTCCTTTTCTTCTTGTGCCCTGCTCTGGAGATAGACTTGTAATGGTTTGTATTTTCTACCCATGTTCGACCTTATCTCATGTGGCATAACGATAGAAATAACCCGCGCAGGCAACCACTTACACCAAAACTACGATGCTATTCTGCGTCGGGTTGATTGTCTTGTTAGGCTTAGATAACAGTATATAGGTTGTATGCAAAATCCCGAATGCCGGCAACAGCCTTATCAAGCATTGCAATTACATTAACATTCGTTCCCTCAAACGTGAATGCAACCCATTTTGTACGCTTGTGGGTGAGCTTATCTGATGGTGCCGTTTTGATGCCCTCACTGGTGAACTCAGCCGGTACGCCAAATATTTTTACTGCACCTGGCATAGATGTAACTTTTGTATTTGGATTATTTGCCATTACGCTCACGCTGCCCTGTTCGCTTTCGACAGTATATATTTCTGTCTCTGAGCGAACCTGGGCCTTTAGCTTATCATGTTTCTTCTCATTCAGGATTGAACAAAGATCGTAAAGCCAAGAATCGTTACACCGAAATGGCTGTATCGAGATAATTAGATCGTATACGGCAGGATTATTATTGGCCAAATCAGGTAACGAGCTGCTTACACCCGATTTAAAGTCTGCCTCAGTGCGGCCATAAGGAAAATAGATGTTCTGAGGGTCAGGTTTGCCGCTGGCAAGTCTAGTCGACTGGCAACAAATCTCATAAATATCGTGGGCCATGTAATCCAGTGAGCTACGTAAATTCTCCATCAGGTTTTTCACTGGAACACGAAGGTCAAGAGACTGTTCTCGCAAAGCACGATCATACCCTTTACGAATATTCCCGTATTGTTCTTCTGCTGCCGTGATGATTGTGTTGACATCGCTCTTTCGATTCATTTGATTCCCCTGCTGTGATGTCGTAATTTTCATGCAGCTTAATGCGGAGTTGACAGGCGGTTTTGCTTTAATAATGGGTGCGAAGCGACCGATTATTGATGCAAAACCGTCCAGTCGAACGTTTGGTTCCCGAGCCGGAGGCGAGGGGGGCAAACGGGCGGCAGGGCGCAGCCTGGCAACTCCGCATTCCCGCGCCGAAGGCGCGGGAACGTCTAAGCTAACCGGCGCCCTTGGGCGTCCGGTTAAGCGCCTTGTTGTGATGGTTCATCTCGATACCTCTCGTATTCCTGCAAGTACAGTCGCTCCGATTCATCTATGAACTCCTGTCTTCTCTCATTGAGCCCTCGCAGTTTCTCTAATATACTTTTGTAGACAATCTGATGCGCCTGATTCTTGAGCTCTTCATCGTTGTACTCGTCGAACTCCACCTCCTCTTCAAGCGTCAGATTCACTAGCCTTAGAAGATCCTCTTTCGTGATCTTGTCTACTGGGGCGAACTCGCCTTGGTCATCGCGATAATATCCGAGACTGTCCTCAATCTTTAATAGCTTCATATCCTTGCCTCCTTTCATTGTAGGTGTCATCCCCCGCTTCAAGTGAGTTTAGCATTATCTCATGATTGCCAATCGTTTTGCCGTCCGGTGACGTAAGCCTACGGTCAGTCGGATGACCAGAGTATAACTTGTATACCACATCGCCTCCTTCAATTTCTTTGCTTGCATACAGTAGGTAGTCGGCCCCGACTGAAGCTCCGACTGTACTGTTGTGTGTAACCACAACCACCGGCATTGACTCCGAAATCTCTCTAATGATTTGGTTGACGTCACTCTTGAGGAACATGTTGTCGAATGAAGACTCCGGCTCATCAATCAGTAAGATGTCGTGATTTTGAGCATCTTTTATTTCTTGCAGCAGCCTAAATTCAGATCGCTCGCCACCGGACACCTCGAATCCATCTCTGTTTAGAATTCTGTAGCTTATCTTCGCAAACAATTTATATAGTTCCGATGGCGTCAAGCTTTCATTGGCCAGTAATGCCTGCAAATAATTATAAGGTCGTCCGTATTCCTTGAAGGAGTCTCGGAATGCCGTCTTTACACCGCTTGCTGACTTTAATCCTCCAGCGCCAGCAAAGGCGCCCTTTCTCGCAACAACGCTGAATCCTTGAATGCTTTCCTCCGAGATTGTTGCCTCCCTCTGCAAGCACTTGACAATCTCTGAAAATCTTTCGACTTTCCTCCTGTCCATACTTACGCGATACAAGTCTACATCATCGACTTGAATCGCCGATGTGCGCATCTTCAGGCTTTCCCTAATGTCTCGTATTAAACCGTTTAAAAATCTCTTCTTCTTTTTCTCAAATGTCTTTGTCCAGAGCAGTTCGATCAGTTCACATGCAAGTCGCTTCAGGGAATTGATTTCTATATGCCTGTCAATTATTTCCCGGTATTCAATGTTTTCTATTATCTGGCGAACCGATCCAATCAAATCATTCAACACGCCGTCTTCACTTATTGGGAACTCCGACTCATCAAATAGGGCCGTTTTGGAAAAGGCATCCCTCCTGTCTGCTTCCTCCGCAGATTTAAGAAGGCTGCTAACGTAATTTTCGACCGCTCGCTCATTAGCACACAAGTCAACATTCATAACATCATTCAAAACCACCTTAAATCCGGATAAATACTCTTCGATGAACCGGCTTCGATTTCTTTGTAGCTCATTATTAAATTCGCGTTCGTACGCGTCATCGTCTTGCTGCACCAATGAAAATTGCTTGATATACTTTGCGTTGTTATTTGATTCATCGATCCTATTGAAAGTAAAGGTCTTTCCGGTTGATCTTTCGCCGAGGAGGACATTTAATCCCGTCGACAATTTCTGGCCGTCGTCAAAAATCTGAAACAGCCTATTCCCATCGGTTTCAGATAGAGCAACCTTCCCCTTGTCTTGCAGACATGCTTTAATGGCGTTTAAGGTCAACTCACCGCAGTCTATAAAAGTCTGTCTTGTGGGAAGCCTGTCCAACTCGTCACAAATTCTCACGTCGCTAAATAGGACAGGAGTAAGCTTTTTCTCATCCTTAATGGCGCGGATGAATTTCTTGGCGCTATCCACCTCACCGGCTGATACGTGACTTGCAATTCGGTCTAATGTTTCACTTTTGATGGATGGCTTTTTGTCATAATGTGGGATCACCAAATAATCATTTAGATTGCCAAATATTTCTTCAAGCTCATCAACCGAAATGCTGTCTCCAATTTGGATGATTCTCTGAGCGACTAATTCAGCTTTATCTTCGAAATCTTCCAAATCGGCTACGTCGCTGATTATTAATACATGCCCACAGTCTAGGTTCACCTCTATTCCCGGAAATACAACCACTTCTAGCGTTTCGTCAATTGCCCTAAACTGGATGCCATCAAACACATCATGATTTGTTATCGCAATGGCATCCAGCCCTGCTTCGGAGACGTATTTTTTTAGGTTCTCAAGATTAAAACTAAAGCTCCTATCGTCGATAGTTGACACCGTATGAATATGTAAGTCGATTTTCTTCAAGGATGCCTCCAATTACCACGAGGGCTTAATGTCATCACAACCATTGATTATCAGGTTGATATGCCCTGATAAGTTGATATTGGATTGATTTTCTGGCATATTTACCCTTATCGTATTATCAATAACTTGATAGCATATAATAACAGGGGGCATAAGCAGATGTCAACACCTAGAAGCCGTAAATTGCTTGAAGAAACAAGGAAAATCATGAGGTTACGGCATTACTCAATTCATACGGAGCGAGCATACTGTGACTGGATCAAGAGATATGTACGATATCACGGGATGACCGGCCGGGGGGATTTAAAGAATGGGGAGGCCAAAATTGAAGCATTCCTGACTCATCTGGCAATGGACGCAGATGTGGCACCTTCTACGCAGAATCAGGCCATGAACGCTCTGGTTTTCCTGTACAAACATGTATTGAAATACTCCTGGGACAAAGAGATTAATGCGGTTCGGGCACCCAGAAAGATAAAGATTCCCGTGGTTATGACACGAGAAGAGATCGCACAGATTATTCCCCTGATGGAGGGAACCCCCCAGCTTATTGTCAAACTGTTGTACGGTTCCGGGTTGCGCGTCATCGAGTGCCTGAGGCTGAGGGTGCATGATAAGGCGGCGAAGACGTGATCAGTCCGCTTGAAAATCTTGATATTTGAATGGAGCGCTTTGGAACAGATCCACGTCGGCATTCACTTAAGCTTGTAGGTATTTAAGATATATAAAAAACTCCCTGTTCCCCTTGGCCCCTCTGATGGGGGATTCAAATGTTCCGTGAACAGCCAGGCCTAATTCTTTAAAAAAGGCGACAAGATCATTAACAATACCTTTTTGCAAGTCCTTATCTCGAACAACTCCACCCTTTCCCACCATACCTTTCCCTGCCTCAAATTGTGGCTTGATAAGGGCAAGAATGAAGCTATCTTTTTCTAAATGTCTTAATGTGGCTGGCACAACTGTCCTTAATGAGATAAATGATGTATCAATCACTGCCCCATCAACATGTTCTCTTATTTCTGATTTTGATAGCTGCCTGATATTGGTCCTTTCTAACACCAAAACCCGCGGATCCTTTCTTAATGACCATGCCAGTTGTCCATATCCCACATCAACAGCAATTACCTTTTTTGCACCATATTGAAGCAAGCAATCGGTAAATCCTCCGGTTGATGCCCCCACATAAAGGGGACGCCCTTAATTTTCTAAGAATCTCATTCTGTCAACTGAAAATTGTTCTCACTATCAATTATCTCGTCCATCTCCAAAGGGTATCCAAGCAAGGGGGCATGAATTCCAAGACGCCAGACTGATTCATAATGTGATGTAAAACACCAGGAGCGTCAAGTCGGTCTAATTTAGCATACATTGGCATTTATTTCTTGTTAACTTTGAAACTTAGAATCTTAAGGGCGTCCCGGTTTAAGAATCATGTTCACAAACATGTGGGCCCAGTCCACCTCAGGTGGATTAGGCCAGCACTCAAGATCGCTCCAGAACTGCTGCCGATTGCCTTGAGACATGGCACAGTAAAATGGACTGTGCTCTTCAAACGTGGGGGCGAAATGCTGTTTGTAGTCCTCTTTAGCCATGAACACTTGCCACCTGAATGTGGCGAACAAGCATTGAGCATGATGCAGGTCTGCACTCATGATATCGAGACCGATATGAGTGTAGTTTGCGAGATACCTCCTGAAACGTAACTCCTCGCCACCGTACTTGGCTGCCACTTTGGTCTTCTTGGGGGGATTAGGCTCGGCAAAATACAATAGGGAATGACAAGCAAGGTATTCCTTAACCAACTGACGCGGGTCTTCATCATTAGGACAGAAGTAAGAAATACGAACGCTGCTGAAGTTGTCGTCCCCAACATTCAGATACCAGCCGGTGGTTTCTGACAGCCATTCGGACGATCGAAGGAGCGGACGCAAAGCATCTAATGTTGAGTAGTAACTCTGGAACTTTGCATTGTCTCCGTTTGTTACGAAAAGAGTACCAAAGGGATTGTCGACCTTGATATCCATGATTTTCTTATCCTGGGACTAATCGGGATAGGGAGGAGCCTCACGACTCCCCTCCTCCCACACCACCTGGCATACGGATCACGTACCAAGGCGGTTCGGTTGATTAAATCGGTTTAACAAACAGCCTTGGTAGCCCTAAAGCTGCAAAATACTTTGCTG
>JAUWZC010000307.1 GCA_030615565.1 Desulfobacteraceae bacterium
GCCATGGCTAATTTACCCTCCCGTCCATAGACCAGACCAAGATTATAATAGACCCTGTCTTTGACTGGTGGAAGGAAGGTTAGTCTCTCATAGATCCTGGAGGATTGGCCATATTGTTCGAGATTTTGCAAGGAAAGGGCCAAAAGATACAAAATTTCCTTATCTTTAGGGGATAGCTGAAGGGCCTCCTGCAGGATAGATACGGAATTTTCATATTGACCGATCGTCTGATAGGCCTTAGCCATAGAGAACATAATGGGGATAGAATTTTCCTTTCCCCTTAACGCTATTTTAAAGTGATTGAGGGCCTTGTTTATCTTACCATCTCTTTCGAGGGCAAGACCAAGACCATAATGGGCCAAAATAGATTCAGGATCTGCACTTAGCCTTTTTTTGAACTCTCTTGTTGCATATTCTTTATCATCACAGAGGGCTATAACCATAGTATGAAAGATTGGAAAGCAGGACCGGAGCTCTTTTGTCTTATCAGTATCAGGCATCTTTTCATATCCCTGTAACATTGTCTCTATATTGGACATCCTCTCCGGAGTTCCTGGATGAGTAAGGAGGTAAGGTGGGATTCCTCCTCCTCCATACCATCTTTCCCTTTGAATCTTCTTTAATGTGGTTATCATTCCCTGAGTGTCAAAACTTGACATATGAGTGTATTTGAACCCTAACTGATCAGCTTGCCTTTCATCCTCCCTGGAGTAGCCGAGTTCAGCCTGAATTCCGGCAGCGATTGACCCTGTCATAAGGGCACCTGTTACCTCACCTCCAATAAGAACTCCTGCTAGGATAGCAGCCATTGTGGCCATCCCGATCTTCTTGGATCTTTCTATCCTTAAGGCCAGATGCCTGGCACTTACGTGGCCAAGCTCATGCGCTAGTACAGAGGCCAGCTCATCCACATTATCCATTATTCTAATCAGACCTGAAAAGAAAAATACATGACCACCAGGAGCTGCGAATGCATTAATGGAGGTGTCTTTTATCATGTAAAAATTAAGAGGGAAGTAAGGTACTTCTATTTGACGGCCAATGTAGTTACCAAGGTCATTGATATACTGAACTATATAAGGATAGTCGGCAAATTCGTACTGAGATCTAATTCTTTTAAGAAATCTCCCTCCGAGCTCAGTCTCCTCTTCTGGTGATAAAAATGAGGCAAGTGAGTCTGTAAAAGAGGTGGTAATTATCAATAGGGCTATAAGGAGAATAAAGAAATTTTTAATTTTCATCTTTCACAGCATTTTCGTCTATCTCTACCCTTGGGGCTTCAACCCATAGCCCTTCAAGGTCATAGAATTCTCTTACTGGCTGGTAGAACAGATGGATTACAACATCACTATAGTCCAATAAGATCCAGTGGCCATCCCTTTCACCCTCTATGCCAAAAGGGGTGAAGCCTTCCTCTTTCATTCTTCTCTGTAGATGTTTGGCAATGGCCTGGACTTGCCTGCTGGATTTGCCGCTGGCAATAAGGAAGTAGTCGGTTATGGAGGTTAACTTTGCAACCTTAAAAAGGACAGGGTCAGCTGCCTTCCTTTCGAGGATGATGTTAACACATAGAAGGGCCTTATTGAGTGGATTCATTAATTAGGTACAAACCTACCTTTTCTATATATTCTCTTACTACCTCCGGTACAAGAAAGCGAATAGATTTCTTCATGGCAACCATTTCCCTGATTCGAGTCGCTGATATATCCATCAATGTTGTAACTTTTTTCAGCAAGATGTTTCCCGATGGATGGCAAAAGCATTTTCTCTCAGAATTCCAAATAAATCCAACATTAAGGGAGTCAAGAAATTTAGAAAACTCTTCTTTATTATGACCTGGTCTATTAATAACAACAAAAGAGGCATAACTGAAAAGTTTTTGATATTCCTTCCACGTCTTTATCTCTATAAAGGCATCTGTCCCAATTATAAAAAATAGTTCAAGGTTAGATCCAAAATAGGAATGGAATAATCTTAATGTTTCTATGGAATAGGATAAACCAGGTCTTTTTCCCTCAATATCCCACACATCAAGCATAGGTGAGATTTTACTGGCCAGTCTTGCCATCTCCATGCGATGAGTGAAATCAGCGAGGGGGTGTTGACCTTTATGTGGTGGCACACCAGATGGTATTAGATAAACCTTCTCTAATCCTAAATATTCACCTATCTCCTCTGCCACCCTCAGGTGACCTGAATGAATCGGATTGAAGGTCCCTCCCAGGATACCTAACTTCACGTTCTTACCTGTCCAGATCCATATACTATGAACTTTGTGGTAGTCAACTCCTT
>JAUWZC010000146.1 GCA_030615565.1 Desulfobacteraceae bacterium
TTTCATCTAAGTAACCTCCCAGTTTCCAGGATTCATAATGCCATTTGGGTCTAAGTTGTTCTTTATCATATGCATGAGATTGCGCGTATTTGGATCCATCCGCTCAATTGCCATTCTCTGTTCATCTACGGTTGCCTTCCAAAAAACTCCACCAACTGACAGGGCATAATCGCTGACCTCATGGAGTGCCTTCCTAACTCTATCCATCATATCAGAGTCTGCTCGATTGAAGGTAAAGGCAAAACCGAACATCATACAGTGACCTCTCCCGATAATCCTGGCCATGGCAGAGTATGCAAGGTCATACTTAGAGCCTAGCTCCATTACTTTTCTGCTGCATTCCGGATACCTTTCAACCAGTATAATTGGCCCGGAATATTCAAATCCGCCACCCTTTTTTACATCTGCAAATCTACTAACACTCCTCTGAGGCATGTCCAGGAGTGTTGGCTTCATAACTGGCGGAACCGACATAAACCCACCATCCTTACTCTTTATAAACCCATCAAGTGCATCCCAGACCATTTTTCTTTTAAACTCAAGTTCCTCATCTGTATCACCAGTTATAAATATGGTTATGTGGTGGTTATCTTTAAATATCAAAGGTAGTGGCTGGGCAAAGATGTTTATATCTTCTACCATTTCAGTATGGGTAATCTCATAGATAATATCTGGGACAAGATCTTCTTTATCTGTAATAAATATCTCCACATCTCTCATCTTCTTTCCGGGATAGAGTTTAATTGCCACCTTGGTAATGATACCAGTAGCCCCAAACCAACCCAGAAATAATCCGGATAGATCTGGAAGTGGTGCTCCTTTTGAAAACCACTCGGGAGAGATAGAGCATGATCCTATCTTGCAGATCTCCCCGGATGGTAAGACAATTTCTAACCCGGTAACCATGTCGGAATTGAAGCCATACTGCTGTGTTAGCCTACCCTGGCCGTGTATCATCACGTTTGCAGCTATTGTTGCTGTTGCAGGGGAGTCAGGAACACTGTGTCGTAACCTGGGATAGTTTTTTTCTAAGTATGCCTTCAATACTCCATGTGAGGTTCCTCCCTCAACTATTACATATCGTGCCTTTTCATTTACTTGAATTATCTTATTCATCTTTTTCATATCGATCACTATCCCCCCTTTAAGGGGAATGCTCAGTCCGGTTAAAGCCATGCCTGCACCAATAGGGACGATCGGTATTTTCTCTTTGTTTGCAAGCCTCACTATCTTTTGTATCTCCTCTGCTGTTTTTGGCACAACCACATAGTCTGGTTTATGGGCAGGCATTAAACCAGGGTCTCGTGCGTAGAAATAGGCCTCTTCTTCCTTGTTGGAAACATAATTTTCTCCAACTATCTCAGCCAGTGAAAGACTGATATCACTCATAATATCATACCTCCATTTCTTACTTTTCGCCTATGGCCATCCTGCAAATGTCGATTATATGGATTGGCTTTATACCTCTTTTGGCGACCTTAATTGCTAAGGCATTTTGACATGCTGAGCAGTTAAATACACAGTATTCTGCCTCATGCTCTACCATGTCATCTATATTCCTTTTCTGTACATCGTTCTTAATTTCATAACCAAATGCCATCCCAAGAACATCTCCACAGCAAAGGGCATTTTCGTTTTGATATTTTCTTTCAACCAGATCAACGCCTATTAACTGCATAATATCGGCTACAAAATGATGTTTGTCAGAGGAAAGCCGAGATGAGCATGGCCTCTGATAGGCCACCTTAGTATTCAATGGCCTTATTTCATTACTTAATTCTTTCAATCTGTTATATAAATATTCAAAGTAATGAATGGGCTTAAAAGGTACCTCCATACCATATGCTGGTGCAAGTGAGGCGAATGCACCATAACACTCATCATGCATGCATACAACCTCTTCGACGCCCAATTTCCTGAAATTATCTATCACCATCGGGAGCCTCTCCTTTATGATCGAGGTATTGGCAAAATGGATGTAGACAACGTTACAGAAGAATTCTTGGCCAAAAACATAAGAGGGCATAACATCGTCAAAGAGCCTCCCCTTAACTAATTGCAAAAGTTCAGGCATGAAACCGAAAGACAAGACCTTTTTCTTAATATCTCCTAGCTTAAATTTTCCCCGAGGTTCCCCTATATTGATCCACTGTTTTGTAATGGCCCTTGGTGCGGTAAGTATACCCTTTTCCTGTCTCCTTTCAGTGACTAAATAGAAGGGATGATTTCCTCTTTTGCAATATTCCTCACATCCATAACATGTTATGCAATTTTGTAAGACAAAAGAGTCCTCTCCTTTACTTATCTTCACCATCTCCTCTATTGCCTCATTTTTATTCGAATCCATATACTGGCACTTAACGAGACAATCACCGGTTGGACAGGTTTTACAAAGATTTTCATCAAATTTTAGCTGATACATATTTCCCCCTTTTAGGCGCTCTAGGCAATTTTTTTCTTATCTGCGCTCAAACAATCGTAATCCTAAAATTTTATATGCTCACTTTTAGGTGCCAACAATATATTGCCGGGAGTTTGTATGTCAAGTTTCGAGATTTGTATGGTGAAAATCTGTCTAATCGGATTCTAATATTATTACATGGAGCTCCCTTGGACCGCCTAATTGCAGACTCAGCGTAATCTTTTCAGTACGCTTCATTGTGTGTATTAAACTTGTTTATTCCCTGTAGCTTGCTACAGGGGCATACCTTTTTTCCCTCTCCCTGGGGAGAGGGTTAGGGTGAGGGGATAAAATAATATAAAATCAGCTATGATACCCTGCAGCTTGCTGCAAGGAGATTCATTAATAAATTTATATCCTTAATTTTAGGCCCTAACATTGTCTCCTCGTAATACTCGAAATTCAAAAAGGAAAGATAATGTAGTTGAAATTTACTATTTGACATATTGGAAACTGTAGCATACAAATTTTGAGAAATTTAAAAGCAATGTTATAAATAATTCAGATTTATTAGAAATAGAGACGAGAATTAATGAGCCTAAGGCTCATTAATAGGAAAATGTAGAAGAGGTAGCAACGATTATGACCGAAGAGAGAATTTTCTTTGATCAGGCAGCGCTGGGTGCTGGCTGAGGTGCTAAAATAGGTCCGGGTGACCTAAATCAAGCACTTCAGGGGTTAGAGACCTTATTTGATCCGAATGTTATTGTGGGGGCAGAAAAACTCGACGATGCAGGGGTTTACAAAATCTCGGAAGAGATGGCCCTTGTTCAGACACTGGACTATTTCACTCCCATCGTAAAAGATCCCTATGTATTTGGGCAAATTGCTGCAGCCAATGCCTTAAGTGATGTCTATGCGATGGGAGGAAGGCCGATTACTGCTATGAATATAATATGTTTTCCTGCGAACTCTATGGATCTATCTATTCTGAATGATATTTTAAGAGGAGGAATGGATAAACTTAAAGAAGCCGGGGTACCGCTGTTGGGTGGACATAGTCTTATTGACAAGACCGAGGTAAAATATGGCCTTGCTGTCACTGGATTGGTGCATCCTAAGAAAATATTGACCAATGCAGAGGTTAAAGCAGGAGATAAGTTGATACTTACTAAACCTATTGGAACTGGTATCCTTAACAACTGTTTTAAAAGAGAGATGTTGGACGATAAAACAGAGGAAGAAATTATCCGAGCCATGACAACATTGAATAATAAGTCCTCCGAAATTGCGCTGACAGTGGGGGTGCATGCCTGTACAGATATAACCGGGTTTGGGCTTGTAGGGCATCTTGCAGAGATGATCGAGCAGGGGAATTGTGGTTTAGAGATTGAGTACTCTTCAGTTCCATTGTTTTCCAGGACAGAAGAATTTGCAAAGATGGGAATTGATCCTCCTGGAAGTCAAAGAAACAGAAAATTCCGTGAGGTTATGTTAGAATTTATATCAGATTTATCCGAGTGGAAGCGGTGCATACTCTTTGATGCCCAAACCTCCGGAGGCTTGGTATTCTCTGTGTCTCCGCAAAAGGCTGAGAGGTTACTAAAAAAACTCCATAAAGAAGGAATAAAAGAGGCTGTTATTATTGGAGAGGTAGTAAAGGAGCCTAAAGGAAAGATTTTAGTGAGATAGCAATTGCTCAAAACCTTGTTAATTTAAAGTTGCTGGCTCTTTAGGACATGAGTGTCTTTTTTTGCTTATGCCCTTAAATATAACTTAAGCTTAGTTGTCGTTTCAAAATTGGGTAATATGGACGGAGCAAATGATTCTAAGGCTAAGGTGCCCTTCGGCCTCGAGCTCAGGGCCGAGAGGCTGTTACCCAATTTTGAAACGACATGGTCCCGCTGAGCGGGATTTGAAGGGCATAACAAAAAAAGACACCCATGTCCTTCCTTAAACTTTTGGATGGATACATAAGATAAGGGATAAATTGATAGAGATAACGATACCCGGAAGGGGTAATTACACCATTGAGAATTTAGTCTTAGACCTAAATGGAACCATTGCCTTAGATGGAAAAATTATAAGAGGTGTAAAAGAAAGGGTGGCCATGTTGAGCCAGAAGTTGGATGTCATTATGGTTACTGCTGATACGAATAAAAACGCAGAACTATTGACAAGAGATTTACCTATTAACCTATATAAAATAAAAGAAACCGAAGAAAATGACCAGAAGCTTAGAGTGGTTTTGAAAAAAGGAAAGAATAACACTGTTAGTGTAGGAAATGGCTGTAATGATGTTTCCATGCTCAAAGAGTCTGCTATTGGAATCTGTATAGTAGGAGGGGAGGGGGCATCAGCAGAGGCGATGATGGCCTCTAATCTGGTAGTCCCTACTATTAATGATGCTCTTGACCTTTTATTAAAACCACATAGGTTAAGGGCAACGCTCAGAAGATAGTCTAAAAAATTGTTCAACTGGTTAAATTGGCTGTATTAGTTAAAAACAAAACCAATAAAGCCCTTAGGTCAAAATGATTTATCTTGATCATAATGCTACAACTCCCATAGCACATGAGGTTGCTGAGGCAATGATGCCCTTTATTGTCGAAGATTTTGGGAACCCGAGCAGCACACACCCTATGGGAAGAAGGGCAAAGGAGGCCTTGGAGAAGGCCCGGGGCCAGATATCCAGAATGTTGGGATGTGAAGCTAATGAGATTATTTTTACCAGCTGTGGAACAGAATCGAACAATATGGTTTTAAAAAGTGTGGCATGGGGCTTGCGGAAAAAAGGTCGCCACATAATTACCACAAAGATTGAGCATCCTGCCATAATTAATACAGCTAATTTTCTTGTGGAAGCGGGCTGTGATGTAACATTCCTTCCTGTAGATACATATGGTTCCCTCGATCCAGATGAGGTAAAAAAGGCAATACGCAGAGATACCATCCTTATAACAGTGATGCATGCAAACAATGAAACAGGCACAATCCAACCTCTCACTGAGGTTAGCTCTATTGCTAAAGAACATGGAATCCTTTTTCATACAGATGCAGCTCAATCCGTTGGTAAGATAGAAACAAAGGTGGATGATCTCGGGGTTGATTTTTTAACCATTGCCGGCCACAAGATCTATGCCCCCAAAGGTGTGGGAGCACTTTATATCAGAAATGGAGTAGAGATTGAGCCCTTTATGCATGGTGGAGGCCAGGAGATGGGATTACGGTCCGGAACAGAAAATGTGATCCTTAATGTAGGTTTAGGCAAGGCATGTGAACTGATTATGGAAAATCTATATGATGATATGTCCCGTTTAAGGGGGCTGAGGGATAGATTGTATGATAAGATATATTCAGCTATTCCAG
>JAUWZC010000190.1 GCA_030615565.1 Desulfobacteraceae bacterium
ATCCTGATCACAATTCCTCTATCCCAGGTAGTGCCAAGCAAGGCCCAAGAGACTGCTTCTTTAGAAGTGGCAGTAGCTGCTATCTGTAGCGATGTAGTCGATCGGGAGCCTGTAGATGTTGGAAATAGCTTCGAGGCCTCATTGGGTAAGGTCTACTGTTTTACAACAATCATCGGTGCTCATAGCCCTACTGAGATTACCCATGTCTGGTATTTCGGTGATATTGAGAGGGCCAGGGTAAATCTGGCAATAAAGGCCTCCAGTTGGCGCACCTATAGTTCGAAAAGAATTCAAAGGCATGAGATAGGAGACTGGCATGTGGATGTGCTCGGCCCAAATGGTGAAGTGTTAAAGACCTTGCAATTTAAAATCATTCCGTAAAAAAATGGGCTAGGTATTTTATCTTGACTTGATTATATGCATTAAGTATAGAATACCTATCTTAAAGAAAGGTTCTATTCTTTTGACTTTTATCCTTGGTAGTTAAGGGGGCATCATGAATAAATCCCAGTTGGTAGAGAAATTGGCAAAAACAGAGAATCTTACAATTAAAACAGCAGAAGAGGTATTAAATACTATTTTCAAAGAAATGGAAAAGTCGCTAATACGCAACAGTAGAATAGAAATTCGAGGATTGGGAAGTTTCAAGATCAAAAAATATGACAGTTACAATGGAAGAAACCCTAAGACAGGCAAAATTATAAAGGTTGAGGGCAAAAAACTCCCATTTTTCAAGGTTGGTAGAGAGTTAAAGGAAAGAGTCGATTATACCTAATATTTTCATAACATAAATATCCCTTGGTCGTGCTAGACGGGGAGTTAGCGGTGCCCTGTAGCCCGAAATCCGCTCATGCGGGGTCGAAGATCCTTCCTGAGAAACAAGAATTGTGGTTAATTCTTTTTGTAAGAGAGGAGGTCGGACCTCGTGTGACAGATGATTATGAACCCCGTCAGGTCCGGGAGGAAGCAGCGGTAAATAATTCAATCTGCATCACGAAGCAATCTGGCCTAATTACCTTTTCTTACCCTAAGATTATCACTTTTTTTGTTCAAAGGAGGATGCACGGCCAAGGTATTTTTTCTTGGTCCAGCCAACTTGAGATTCCTATCTTCACACCGTGAAAATGGTACCTTCTGCCTTAATTATCCGATATCTTTAGCACTCTATAGCAACCGACTATTGACACTTTACCTTAAAGCTATGATAATAAAAGTATAACATAGAAGATATTGGCTGTAATCTTTGATTAAATTCAAAATAATAACCCGCTTTCTACCTGAAAATGAGTATTTTTGACTGAAGGCAAAATCACTGACTTAGTGCTTCGATTCGCAAATACTATAACATATTCTAATGAGTATAATCTTTGCGATTGCTCACTCAGCACTTAGTCCCGAGTAAATAAATACGTCATCGAATTTATGAATCAAGGGACTTAGCCGTCTATGATAATAAGATGTTAGAAGAAACAGTATTAATAGAATTTAACCGGCAAATAGGAAAAGACACCTGGCTTATGGGGTTTCGCTCCGCAGATCTGGCCTCACTTGCTAAGCCAGGCCAATTTTTGATGATCCATTTAGACAGAAATACAAAAGACCCACTTTTAAGAAGGCCCTTTTCTATACACAGAATTCAGGACAGAAATCAGCTGATGATCCTATATAAGATAGTCGGAAAGGGAACGTTGCTTCTGTCTTCTTTGAAAGAAGATGATCCTATTTCAGTGGTCGGGCCATTGGGAAATGGTTTCACTATTTCCGGGCCACATGAAAGACCCTTGCTTATAGCCGGTGGCATGGGTATAGCACCTCTATTTTTCATAGCCCAGGCCTTAAATAAAATTCAGAAACATACAATCAAAATGTTTCTCGGTTTTTCCACATCTCAGGAGGTTGTTCTTGTCGACCAACTGAAGGGTCTGAATATTGATCTTTCCCTTACAACAGAGGATGGCTCATTGGGTATTAAAGGGCTTGTCACCGACCTATTGGATGAATATCTGCGTCAAGAATTGAATAAAAAACCAGTAATTTATGCATGTGGCCCAACTCTCATGCTAAAAAAAGTTGCTCAAAAGGCTATTACTTCCAATCTCAGGTGTTATGTCTCTTTGGAAGGTTGCATGGCCTGTGGTCTCGGGATATGCCAGGGTTGTGCTGTTAAAGCAGGTAATAGCAAAGACAAACCGTATTATTATGTGTGTCAGGACGGACCTGTATTTTCATCCGAGATGATTGACTGGAGGGCTATATAAATGGTTTCCCAGCCTGACTTATCAGTAAATATAGGGGGCTTAAAGATAAAGAATCCGGTTATTACTGCCTCTGGCACCTTTGGCTATGGCAATGAATTGACACCTTTTTATGATCCCTCTCTCTTAGGGGCCATAATTGTAAAAGGCCTATCCCTAAAACTAATTCCTGGAAATCCACCTCCGAGGATTGTAGAGACACCGTGCGGTCTCTTAAATGCGATCGGGCTCGCTAACATTGGTATAGAGGCCTTCATAGAAGAAAAGCTCCCATCCCTCTTTAAAAATAAAACTCCTATTATCACCAATATATACGGCCATGCCATCAAGGAATATGCAGAGATGGCCAAAAGGATAGAAAGTGTTGACAGAATTGCTGCTATAGAGATAAATATATCGTGCCCTAATGTTGAGCAAGGAGGCATGGCCTTTGGCACAGATCCGGATACTGCAGCTATGGTAACCGACCAGGTAGTGAAAAATACAACCAAGCCTGTCATAGTCAAATTAACACCCAATGTAACAGATATATCTACCATAGCCAGGGCAGTGGAGTCTGCCGGTGCACAGGCCATATCAGTCACAAACACATTTCTGGGTATGTCTGTAGATGTAGCTACCAGACAACCAAAGCTGGCAAATATAATAGGAGGCCTTTCTGGCCCTGCTATTAAACCAATGGCTCTTTATCTCGTTCATAAGGTTGTTGCAAATGTAGAAATCCCTGTAATCGGTTTGGGAGGCATTATGGACTACCAGGATGCCCTTGAATTTCTTCTTGTGGGAGCGAGCGCCATTCAAGTAGGCACAGCAAATTTCATCAATCCAAAGGCAGCAATCGAAATAGTAAATGACCTTACTGATTACTGTTTAAGAGAAAAGATCAGTAATATTAATGAAATAATAGGTGGCTTAAAAACAAACGGAGAAAATCATGAAAAAATCGGAGATAAAAAGAATAAGTGAAAAACTAATCTCTAAACCCAGGCTTGTTTGGGATGCAATAGATAAAAAAGAAAAAAAGGGGGTTTTCGGTTTTGATAAAGAGTATCAACGCTTTTTAAACAAGGCAAAGACAGAAAGAGAGGCAGTTAAAATAATTTCTGAGATTGCCCTTAAAAATGGTTTCTCTCCGAATCCCTCAAGCACTCATCCTATAAAGCTGATGAAGACATTTCAGGAAAAACTAATCGCCCTATCTATATCTGGAAGAAAGGGAATAAATGAAGGTATTAATCTCATTATCAGCCATCTTGACTCTCCCCGTCTTGACCTTAAACAAAATCCACTTTACGAGGAAGTTGATCTAGCATTTATGAAAACCCATTACTATGGGGGTATAAAAAAATTCCAGTGGCTCACCAGGCCCCTTGCAATTCATGGAAAAGTAATCCGATCCGACGGTAGTTCCTTGGATATTGTTGTTGGTGAGGATGATTCTGACCCTGTATTTACCGTGGCCGATATCCTTCCCCACCTGGCAAAAAAGGTTCAGACTGATAAAAAGGTTTCGGATGCCTTTCTTGGAGAGAAGCTTAATCTAATGGTCGGCTCTCTTCCTTTTGGGGATAAAGATACAAAAGAAAGATTTAAGCTGGCAATCCTAAACCTCTTGAACGAGAGATTCGGCCTTGTTGAGGAGGATTTGATAAGCGCTGAACTTGAGGTTGTTCCTTCTGGAATAGCACGAGACGTTGGATGGGATAGAGGACTGACTGGTGCCTATGGCCATGATGATCGCTCCTGCGTTTTTACCAGTCTAAAGGCCATAATTGATATAAAGAATCCGCAGAAAACAGCCCTGGTTCTATTCGTTGATAAAGAAGAGATTGGAAGTGATGGAGCAACAGGGGCCAAATCCAGGTTTTTAGAAAGCGCCCTGGCCGATCTCATGCTCGCTCATGGCAAAGAACCCCTTTACCATGAGATTCATAAAATTCTAATGAATTCAAGGGCTCTTTCAGCGGATGTAAATGGTGCCCTTGATCCAGATTTTCAGGATGTACATGAAAAGAGAAATGCGGCAAGGCTTGGCTATGGTATATGTCTCACAAAATTCACAGGGGCAGGAGGTAAATATGGTGCAAGCGATGCAAATGCCGAGTATGTAGGATGGCTTCGAAACCTATTTAATAAAAAGAAGGTGGTGTGGCAGACAGGAGAGCTTGGAAAGATAGATGAAGGTGGTGGTGGGACAGTGTCAAGATTCCTTGCCCTCTATGGCATGGA
>JAUWZC010000186.1 GCA_030615565.1 Desulfobacteraceae bacterium
GGGGAAGGGGAAGCTGAAAACATGGTGGAGGCTTATGCACGAAAATACGGCGGATTTTTTTGGAAAATCTTAGGAATTTTTAGGCGCTTTTTCAGGTTGGTACGGTATAGATAAAATGCCCTGGAAAATGAAGAAAAAATAAAGGCATGGCTTTCTTTTCAAAAAGCCATGCCTATGCTATTTTGTTTATTAGATATTCCTTCTATTTCTTCTTCTTAATCACAAGCCCTACGCCTTTGAGCCAACTTTTTGCAACCCAAGCAGGTTTTTCTCCGTTGACATTTACCCTGTAATTGAGCCTTGTCATGGTTGCAGTATCAAGTGATGGCCCAATCTCACCTAATATAAATCTAATCTCCGGATACTGATCCAAAACCGCTTTCCGAACCACAGGGGCAGGGTTATAGATCGGGAAATAGCTTTTATCGTCTATTACGACCATTTGATTATAGGCCTTGATTTCTCCGTCTGTCGCAAATGCCATACCGCATAAGACCTGTTCGTCTCGTACGGCCTTTTTACAAAGAGCATCTCCCATTTTATTAACACTTGCGTCGGGTATATCCTTGCCGAATTTAAGGCCATAGTATTCCATCATTCCTTTGAAACCATCGGCTCTTGAATAAAATTCAGCTCCAACCGCCACCGTCATTTTGCCGGGGTTCTTCTTTATCCAGGCCGCCCAGTCAGATAAGGTTTTGATTCCCATCTGGTCGGCTTTTTTAGCCGACATTACGATGGCATAAGTATTGTTGAACTTTGCCGGCGCGAGCCATACAAGACCGTTTTTCGCGTCAATGGCCTTTACCTTTTCAAAAAGCCCTGCAGAATCGCGAATCAACTCTTTTTTCTTGAAAAAGGTCAACCACGCGGTCCCAGTATATTCCATGTATAGATCGACCTGGCCTTGCATCAGTGCTTCTCGGTTGATGTTGGTTCCACCAAGATTTGTTCTGTCTTTAACCGGAATGCCCCTGTCTTTTAAAAGATTAACCATAATTTTTCCCAGAATAAACTGCTCAGTAAAATCTTTAGATGCGACATTTACCGGGCCACCGGCAAACACAGCTGAGGGTACACCTAAAAAACATAAAACAACCAGCGAAACAAGCAACTTTTTCATAATAACTCCTCCTTTATGCTATTAATTAATATTATTGAACCCAACATGGATTCAAGGTTAGCCTTTAAGTTCATCTAAAATCTAAAATCGCAAATCTAAAATCTAAAATCGCATCACACTTCCTGGTATTCTTCTGCTTGTATGCCTTTACTGATAATTATTTTCTCCAGCCTGGCCAGAGTATAATCGAATAACATGGCTATCAGGGCCACTGGAACTGCACCGGCCATCATGATTCCCATATCCATCAGGGCAATACCTGTAAAGATCCAAAAACCGAGACCACCTCCACCAATAAGAAAGGCCAGGGGTGCAGTGCCTACAATAATGGCTGTAGCTGTGCGGATACCACCCATAATAACGGGCAGGGCATTGGAAAGTTCAATCTTGAACAATATTTGTTTTTGGGTCATACCCATCCCGGTTGCTGCCTCAATTACATCCTCACTTACACCTTGGATTCCGGCATAGGTATTTCGGACAATTGGGGCAACTGCATGAAAGAAGAGGGCAATCAGGCCTGGGATAACACCTATTCCGGAAAGACCAATTATTGGCAGAAAACCATAGGCCAGGGCAATGACTCCAAGGGAGGGAACACTTTGCCATACATTTACCATTGCCATTATAGCCGGGCCAAAACGATCAAAACCCTTCCTGGTTATAATTGTCCCCAGGCTTACACCAATAGATACAGCCGCTGTCATACTTACGATAACCAGGAAAAAGTGTTCCAGGGTCAGCCTAAAAAATTCAGCTAAATTATTGAAACTGTATTCTAAGGCCCCATAAGCTATGTAAAGCCAGAGGACGATTATAATTGTTACCACCACAGGAATGATTTTTTTAATGAATGGATAAAATACCCTGGTTTCCATGATTATTTCCTCAAAATATTTTTGATGTCCTCTTCTTTTAATATACCAACAACCTTTTTATCTTCTTCCACCACGATAAGATACCCCAGTTCATCATGGGTAAATATCTCGGAAAGCCCATCCTTGAGACTGGAAGTAGCCGGCAGGAATGCCTCTGTAGATAGAGTTACTTTTCCAACCGTATCCGCCATCTTTGTAAGGGCATCCCGGTCTACATAACCTATCAATAGTCTTTCTTGGTCTACCACAATAAGGTTCTCCGCCTCGAGCTCGGTGAGCATTGTCTTGGCCTTTTCAGGTGATTCCTCCTGCATGATTACCGGAGGATCCGGCCTCATTGCAGACTTTAGTTGCAGGAGATTGAGCCGTTTCAGGGTCCTGTCACCCCCGAGAAAATCACGGACAAAGTCATTGGCTGGTTCTGTGAGCATCTTTTCAGGAGAATCAAACTGGATAAGGCTTCCATCTTTCAGAAGGCATATCTTATCGCCCATCTTAATAGCCTCATCAATATCGTGGGTAACAAACACAATAGTCTTTCTGACCTTCTCCTGGATTTTTAAGAATTCGTTCTGTAGATGTTCCCTGTTGATCGGATCAACGGCGCCGAATGGCTCGTCCATTAACATGATTGGAGGATCAGCGGCCATGCCGCGTGCAACGCCTATGCGTTGTTGTTGCCCACCTGAGAGTTCCTTTGGATAACGTTCCATGAATTCCTCTGCGGGGAGGTTAACTATTTCCAGAAGACTTTCGACCTTCTCTGTAATCCTGTCGTGGTCCCATCCCTTCAGTTTCGGTATTGTGGCAATATTCTCTGCAATTGTCATATTGGGGAATAGACCGATGTTTTGAATCACATAACCGATATTGCGGCGTAATTCAATAGTATCCATCCGGCTGATATTCTGATCATCAATCAAGATCTTGCCACTGGTCATGGGAATCAGGCGGTTTATCATCTTCATGGCGGTAGTTTTGCCACAGCCGGATGGCCCGACTAATGTGCAGATCTCCCCCTCTTCCAGATCAAATGAGAGACTATCCACTGCTTTTATGTGTTCGGCTCCGGGATAGATCTTTGTCACTTCCTGTAGGCTCAACATAATAGCCATAATTTAGTCCTCCGCATTTATGGTTGGCGAGAACTATCTCGCAATTTTTAGGCCCTTTGGGGTGATCCAATCTTCAACCCTCTGCAGAAAGATATCTGCCAGAATGGCAAGCAGGCCCATACTGACAGCGCCTGCTATAACCGAGTCATTTGTAGCCATTTGCAGTCCTTCGCTTACGAACAGGCCCAACCCACCGGCACCGATGTAGGCGGCAATTGCTGCAATGGCAATACTCATGACGACCGCAGTCCTGACACCAGCCATAATAACCGGCGCAGAAAGGGGTAGCTGTAGTTGTTTGAGCAATTGAAAATTGGTCATACCCATGCCGCGGCCGGCCTCGATGGTGGCTGGATCGACATTTCTAAGGGCAATATAGGTATTTCGAATGATGGGAAGTTGAGAATAGAGCGCCAGGGCTATAACGGCAGGCACTGTCCCGATCCCAATACCGCTGACTGCATCCCATGCCCTATCAATTGAAGACAGAATTGGCATCATGAAACCGAATAGTGCAATACTTGGAATAGTAATTATAATGCTCGCTATGTACAATACGATGTCTGCCGCAGCCTGATGCCTGGTAATATAAATGCCGATTGGTACACCGGTAGATATAGCTATAGCCAGGGCAATAGAGACAACTTTAATATGTGTTAATGTATGAGTGCCGACCACCCTGAAATTGTCTGCAAAAAAGGCAAACGGACCTGAAATAAACAAAGGATTAATAAAGGTGTTATAGGCAATAATTGAAAGAATGACACCAGCAAGCATCAACCAAAAATCCTCAATAGTTTTCATAAAATTTAATACAATGGTGAGAATCAATATTCCAAAAATGAACCACGTCATCCAGAAGCCATAGGTTTCACCAAGACGAAGATTATCGAGTTTAAGATAGAATTTTTGAGCAAGATCAAGTTGATAGATAAAGACAGAAAGGCAAATAAAGAAGAGAAGAATAAAATAACTTGCAAAAACAAGACGACCTTTGCGAAAGGCGCTCCGAAAATAAAAAATGATTCCTGCAAGAAGGACAAGGGTGAGTATGATTCCAAAAACAGTCCCCGTTGTTTTGAAAAGGAAAGGGAAAATGGAGATACATATAATAATGAATAAAAATATCGGTAAAAAGTCTATTTTCTGCATACCTGTCCGAAGATATGCCAGCAGATAAAGTAATAGAGAAAAGATGGGCACCAATAATGCCATCCGCAGGATATTATAACTTTCCAGAAAATCGATATCCAGACTACTAATGTTGAGTAACATCTCATAGGCAGATATGGGATTTTCCTGATCAAGGATACTGCCGGGAAACCAGGGTTGAAAAAACCCAATAAAGACAAGAATAACAGCAAAAAGGAAAATCTTATCAGCCCATTGCCAGCTAAAAATGCTTTTATGGCTTACTGAGACAATAGCATTTGAGCAATGGGGGCAAAATTTTACATCTTCCGGGATTTCCTTTTTACAACTT
>JAUWZC010000205.1 GCA_030615565.1 Desulfobacteraceae bacterium
GGCCCTTTCCTTGCAAAATCTCGAACAATATGGCCAATCCTCCAGGATCTATGAGAGACTAACCTTCCTTCCACCAGTCAAAGACAGGGTCTATTATAATCTTGGTCTGGTCTATGGACGGGAGGGTAAATTAGCCATGGCTCATTATAATTTAGGGATATATTTCACCAAACTAAGAAGGAAAGAAAAGGCCCTCTTCCATTTTAATAAGGCAAAAGAGATGGCAGAAAGCAAACCAGCGCTAAAAGAAAAGATTAATAAGGCCTTGATGGGGTTGGCTAATCGTTAATTATTATCAGTGAACAAATAACGAGAATAACGAGAATATTGACAACATGGTACATATATCGTAATGGATACGCTATTACGTTAAGGATCTGATAGTAAGTTATCACAGAGTCTTCCCTCCATCCGGTAATTGGAAGGATATGAGGGCTTTTCTGAAGGAAAGCCCTCATATCTCGCACCGTGATCACTTACATCAAATTTTGAACCTAAACGGAGAAAAAGATATGGCATTAATGACACCAGAGCAATTTGAAGAAAGTTTAAAAAGTATTAAACCAAGGGTCTTTATGAACGGGAAAAGAGTTGAAAATATCCTTACAAATAAAAATACAAGAACAGTTGTAGAGGCCAACAAGGCAAGCTACGAATGGGCCCTTGATCCAAAATACAAGGATATTATGACCTGCTATTCCCCGCTCATCGATGATGTGGTAAACCGTTACACCTATGTGAGTGCCAGCACTGAGGACCTGGTCAAAAAGGCCCAGGCAGGCACCTTCACTGCTGAGATGCTGGGAACGTGCATTTACCGTTGCGTGGGTTATGATGCATTCCATTCCTTGGCCAGCACCACCTGGGAGATGGATAAAGATCTAGGCACAGAATACCACCCTCGGTTTACGAAATATCTGAAGATGGTGCAGACAAAGGATCTTTCTGTAGCCGGTGCTCTCACCGAGCCAAGAGGAAGCCGCGACCAAAAGACCTTGGAGTGGCCTGACCCTTATCTTTCACTAAGACTGGTGGATAAAAACAAGGACGGTATTGTGGTCCGAGGTGCCAAGATAAACATCAGCGGGGCCTTTGCCAGCCATGAGGTGGTGGTTTTACCCCAAGCAGCCCACTTCGAGGGTGAGGAAGATTACGCCATAGCATTTGCCATACCAACTGATGCTAAGGGCATCACTTATGTATGCCAGTATTCCTCCTATTCTGCAGAGCGGGATCTGGCTGATGATCTTGAGGAACTGGGAAATCCTGTTTTTGGCCAGCGGGAAACATCCATGGTAATATTTGATAATGTCTTTGTTCCATGGGAGCGTGTATTTCACTGCGGGGAGTACCGTTATTCCATCAAGTTTGTGACCCGGTTTGCTAAGACCCACCGCATGACCTGTGGCGGGACATGCAAGGTTGGTTTCATGAATCAGATCATTGGGGCCGCAAAACTTATTCAAGAATATAAGGGGTTAGAGAAGGCGACCCACATCAACGACCAGTTGATGGAGATGGTGGTTTTGAGGGAAACAGGACGGGCATGCGGTATGTCTGCTGCCACCAAGGGTGCAGAAGAACCTTCCGGATCGGGTGTCTATTTGCCGGATGAGCTTATGGGCAATGTTTCCAAGCTGAACATTTGCAACGCCTTCTGGAAGGTTATGGCCCTGGCCGGGGACATCGGCGGCGGCCTGATCGTGACGATGCCTTCCATGAAAGAATTAAGAAATCCCGAGGTCAAAAATTATGTGAAAGAGTTTTACAGCTTTGGTTCCGATGAGCCAACAGAGAATATCATGAAGGTTCATAAACTGTTACAGCACTGGACAGCAGGACAGCATGGTGTTGCCACATGGCACGGAGCAGGACCGGTTATGGCCCAGAAGATCATGTTACAGCGGGCCATCGATTACAAGCATGAAAAAAACATTGTCAAGCAGATATTAAAACTCAAGGAAAAAAAGAAGAAAAGAGTAATGCATAGCAGGGCACCAAGATGCTGCGGATGAAGAAAATAATCACCTGTTGATCGAATGGAACATAGGTTTTAGTTTTTCATACCCAATGGCAGTGGTTAGTGTGCAGTGAAGGCTAGGTTAGGGTAAATAACCGTTAATTTGAAAAGTCCTTTCGAAGTCAATAACCCCGCCCTTCCGGACGGGGCTTGAAAAAGGAAATAATTTAATTTCCGCCTTCATCCCCACCCTCCCGGGTGGGGCATTTAAGGGCGGCGGTAAAAAGGTTATAGGCGTTCACAGGTTCATACCTGCCCGACGCCTGCCTGCCGTACTGCGGGCAGGGATGGCAGGCGGGTTTTCGGTAAATCCTGAACCCGTGAACGGTTACAAAAGGTTTTAAATCTTTACTTTATTTTACCATAGTTGGATATATTAAAGGTTTATATATTTTCCCTTGATCCGATGCCTTTATTTAAGGTTATAGTTGGGGCAAGAGTAAAAATCAAATACCAAACAAACACTCATGCCCATTCTGGGCACCACGAAGGATGAAAATTAATTCTATTTTCGGACCAAATAAGGGTAATAAGCCTATGCAAGCAAATAATGTAAAAGCAGAGTTTGGCCTTGACTAAGAATAACCTTCTTTGCTAAAGAATTTTATTACTGATTGAGAGAATAAGAATGAAAGAGATGCAACTTTCACGAATAGTAAATATGGAAAATCCTCAGAGTGTTCTGGATGAGGTCAGGACAATCGTTCTCATGATGTTTCAGGAATTTGATTTTGATATCCTAAACCATATATTCAAAGATATTGTACGTCTTTTCAAAGGGGGGTATCCAGGATACCGCGAATGTAATACTGAATACCACAACCTTAAGCATACTACAGATACCTTTCTGGCAATGGCAAGACTCGTGCACGGCGCATTTGTAAGCGGAGAAAATTTTAGCAGAGAACAGATAACTCTGGGGTTAATATGCGCGCTTATGCATGATACAGGATATATTCAAACACTCGATGATGATATTGGAACAGGAGCTAAATACACAGGTATAGATACAAAGCGCAGCATTGTCTTTATGGATAAATATATAGCTGATAGTGGATTTTCAAAAGAAGATTTTAAATATTACCCCAATATCCTCATATGTACTGGCCTCGATACAGAGATCAAAGAAATCCGGTTCGATTCCCTACAGACTGAACTTATGTGTAAAATACTGGGTACTGCTGATCTCCTGGGTCAAATGGCAGATCGAACCTATCTTGAGAAACTGCTTTTTCTGTTTTACGAATTTAAGGAGGGGGGTATCATGGGATATGATAATGAGCTGGATCTACTGAAAAAGACCATGGACTTCTATGATATGACCCAGAAAAGATTTGCCAATAAATTAGACTGGATGAATAAATATATGCGATATCATTTTAAGGCACGCTGGAATCTGGATAAAGATTTATATATGGAGGCAATTGAAAAACATATAAGCTATCTTAGATTCATATTGGAAAATCACGAAAAGGACTATCGTGGCCATCTGAAGCGAGGGGACATGGTAAAAAAACTGAAAGAAAAGCAGAGATAAGGAGAGTTAAGGGAAAATATCCTGACTCCTGTTCTACATTTTTCCTATCTGATATATACTACAAGACTTCTGGTCTTTAATATCCTTGCTATGGATCATCCCTACATGCCTACACACCCTCTTTCGAAATATTTGATATGCACCATATAAATACGCTGGTAACGGCATGAAAAGATTTTACCTTATTTTCTTATTAAAATGACCTTGTCTGCCAAATTTTCCAAGTCATCAAAATACATATTCCAGTATCCAGAACTATCTTTTGGTTTAACATTGATTTCAGGCTGCCAGAACTTTCTAAACCCACCTGGTTTCGATCAGTATAAGAGAAAACTACTTCGAAGGATGAGGAGACGGGAAACATTGGCGGAGATCACTGAACGCATAGATATTTATAACAGGTTTTTTGAGGGTTTTGGTTATGAATGCCCATTACCCAAACATCTAAAAAGAACTGTCAATAGTGGCTTTCCCAGGTACAATCTTATGGTAGATGCCCACTTTATGTCCGAGATGTGCGCAGGTATACTGGTTGCCGTTACTGACTGTAACCGTTTTGATGGAAGATTGACACTGGACTTGGCAGAGAAAGGAGAAATATGCAAGGGTATGGGCGAGCGGGCTCTGCGGACTAAAGAAGGAGAGATTGTG
>JAUWZC010000096.1 GCA_030615565.1 Desulfobacteraceae bacterium
TAGCAAAGATAACAGGCCATCCACTCTTTCTGAATGTCCTCGTAAGTTCCTTTATAGGATTCACAATTGCCCTGGCATAGGGGGTTATCTTTAGATTACGTCGAGGATCAAAATAATCCTTAACCATATCTATAACCAAGAGTGCTGGAGTATTCTTTGTTATCATTGTAAAGAATCCACGCCCAGAGGACATGGTTTTCCAAGACGCAATAAATGTTTTTCCTCTTATAGACAGATTTTTCCGCAAATGATGTGCCATTTGTAGACCATTTTTTCCAAATTGACAACATCTTCTTTTTAGTGATATACAAAAACAACCATCCATAATGCCCTCAATAGCCCTTAATAAAAGGAGACTGCCATGGCACTGAAAAGAGAAAAAAAGCTTATCCTCTGGTTTGATGAGATCAGTATAGGTGATGTCCCACTTGTAGGAGGAAAGAACGCATCCCTTGGAGAGATGTATCAGAAACTAACCTCTAAAGGAGTAAATATCCCAGGGGGATTTGCCATCACTGCCTATGCCTACCGCTACCTTATCAAAGAGGCTAACATAGAAGAGGCTATAAAGGATGCCTTAGCTGGACTCAATACCCATGATATGGGTAACTTGCAGGAAAGAGGAGAGCGGGTACGCTCTATAATAAGAAATACTGAGTTCCCCCCTGATCTCACAGATGCCATATTAGATGGTTACGGAAAAATGGAGCAAAGATATACAAAAGGAGTTGATGTAGCGGTTCGGTCTTCTGCAACAGCAGAGGATCTTCCTGATGCATCCTTTGCAGGACAGCAGGAGACCTTCCTTAATATCAGAGAAGAAGATCCCCTGATTAATGCATGCAAACGCTGCTTTGCATCCCTTTTTACAAACCGCGCTATCTCTTATAGGCACGACAAAGGCTTTGGTCAGTTTGATGTGTATCTCTCTATTGCAATACAGAAGATGATCAGGAGTGATAAGGCATCTGCAGGTGTTACCTTCTCTATTGACACTGAGACAGGCTTTAAAGATGCGGTCTTTATCACCGCCTCCTGGGGTCTTGGAGAAAACGTGGTAAAGGGTGCAGTTAACCCAGATGACTACTATGTATTTAAACCAACCCTTAAAGAGGGAAAGCGACCCATTGTAGGAAAACGTGTGGGAAGCAAAGACATAAAGATGATCTATACCGATGACCCCAATGAGCCCACAAAGGACATCAAGACCACCCTGGAAGAGAAACAGAGCTTTACACTTACAGATGATGAGATCCTTACCCTTGCAAAATGGACATGTATCATAGAGGATCACTATGAAAAACCCATGGACATTGAATGGGCAAAGGATGGAGCTGAGGGTGAGCTCTTTATAGTGCAGGCAAGACCAGAGACAGTACATTCCCAGCAGAGTAAAAAAACCATTGAAACCTATATTCTCAAAGAAACCGGCCCTGTTATCCTCACTGGCCAGGCAGTAGGAACCAAGATAGGCCAGGGGCTAGCCCATATCATAGAAGATAGTGCCCATATTGGTGAGTTTAAAGCCGATGAGGTACTTGTTACCACTATGACCGATCCTGACTGGGAGCCTATCATGAAGATAGCCTCTGGTATTGTAACAAACAAGGGAGGCCGTACCTGCCATGCTGCTATCATCTCAAGGGAGCTCGGGGTTCCCTGTATCATTGGAACAGAGCATGCAACTGAAAAACTATCCACCGGACAACACATTACCATCTCATGTGCCCAGGGTGAGACCGGCTATATCTATGAGGGTCTACTTAAATTTGATATTGAAAGGCTTGACCTTGAAAACATCCCCAAGACCAAGACAAAGATCATGATGAATGTGGGTATCCCTGAGAGGGCATTCATGGATGGCCAGATCCCTAATGATGGGGTTGGGCTTGCCAGAGAAGAATTCATTATAAATTCCCACATAGGAATCCATCCCCTTGCCCTAATACATTATGATGAGCTAAAGGAGAAGGGAAAACAGGACCCTGAAATAAAGGAGATCGTTAAAAGAATAGATGAGATGACTGCTGGTTATCCTGGAGATAAAAAGGAATTCTTTATCAATAAACTATCTCAGGGCATTGGCAGGATTGCAGCAGGTTTCTACCCCAATGATGTCATCGTTAGGCTGTCTGATTTCAAGACCAATGAATATGCCAACCTCATTGGAGGGCATCTCTATGAACCAGTAGAGAGCAATCCCATGATAGGATGGAGAGGGGCCTCCAGGTATTATGATGAAAAATTCAAAGAGGCATTTGGCTTAGAGTGCAAGGCAATCCTAAAGGCAAGAGATGAGATGGGACTTACCAATATAAAGGTTATGGTCCCCTTTTGCAGGACACCTGAGGAAGGCAAGAAGGTCATTGATACCATGGCTGAGTTTGGCCTCATTCAGGGAGAAAATGCCCTGGAGTTCTATGTAATGTGTGAGATCCCCAGCAATGTCATTGTAGCTGATAGATTCGCTGATATCTTTGATGGATTCTCCATTGGCTCAAATGACCTCACCCAGTTAACCCTGGGCCTGGACAGAGACAGTGACCTGGTCTCTCACATATTTGATGAAAGAAACGATGCAGTAAAGGCAATGGTAAAACAGGTTATTGATGTTGCAAAAAGGAGGGGAATAAAGATAGGGATCTGTGGTCAGGCACCCAGTGATTTCCCAGAATTTGCAACCTTTCTTGTAGAATGTGGCATCGACTCAATAAGCCTTATACCTGACACAGTTGTTAAAACACGGCTTGCCATTGCTAAAAAAGAGGAGGAGATGGGGGTAAAGGCGGATGAAGGGTAGGAAATAGAAAGTGACAAGGAGAATTGTTATTACAGGTATGGGAGCTGTAACTCCCTTGGCTGTTGGCGTAGAGGAAAGCTGGAAAAAGTTATGCGCTGGCGAGTCTGGAATAAAAAACATTACCCAATTCGATGCCTCTTCTTTAAAATGTCAGGTAGCAGGTGAGGTAAGAGACTTTTTTGCAGAAGATTTTTTAAGACCAAAAAAGATTAGGAGAGCCGATCGCTTTGTACACTTCCTTCTGGCTGCAACAAAGATGGCCATGGAGGATGGCCAGTTAAAAATCGACCCTGAGGAGGAATATAGGACAGGGATAATAGCTGCTACTGCGATTGGTTCCTGCAAAACCTTTGAGTCAAACCATGAACTCATTGTACAAGGGCACATGGAAAAAGTTACTCCATACATGGTAATCAACCTTTCTGCTAATACTGCTGCAGGTGAGATGGCAGTTATGTGCGGGGCTCGAGGGCCCCACCATTTCCTTCAAGAGGCCTGTTCAGCAGGATCAAATGCAATAGGTCTGGGATTCAGAGCAATTAAATATGGAGAGGCTGAAGTAATGATTGTGGGTGGATCTGACGCTGGTATTAGCCCTACCTTAATGGCAAGTCTTGATAACCTCGGTGCAATAGCAACCTCTTGGAATGATCAACCTCAGAGGTCAAGCAGGCCCTTTGATAAAAAGAGAAATGGTTTTGTCACCAGCGAGGGGTCAGGAATCCTCATTTTAGAAGAGCTTGAGCATGCAAAAGGCCGTGGAGCAAAAATTTATGCAGAAATATTGGGCTACGGTTCTACCTGTGATGCTTATCATGCAGTTGCACCCCTGCCAAGCGGGGAAAGTGCTATGAAATGTATGGAACTCAGTATTGAAGAAGCTGGGATTAAGCCAGAGCAAATAAAGTATATAAACGCCCATGGAACATCTACAATGGCAAATGATGAAACAGAAACCGTTGCAATAAAGAATCTATTTGGACCAAGAGCAAAAGAGATCATGATAAGTGCTAATAAATCGATGATAGGCCATATGTGGGGAGCTGCTGGTGCTGTAGAAGGGATCTTTACAGCAAAAAGCTTACAAGAAGGTATAATATCTCCAACTATTAATTTGGATGAGCCTGATCCCAAATGTGATTTAGACTATGTCCCTCATCAAGCCCGGCGCTCAGATATAAGATTTGCCCTTTCAAATTCATTCGGCTTCGGAGGCATAAACGCAAGCATTGTTTTTAAGAAATATGATTAAACCTTCCTTTCCAAGCCCTTCTTGAGAGAAACCTATAACTAAATTCCTTGACATAGATTTTTTTATTTCTTA
Organism: Desulfobacteraceae bacterium; assembly: GCA_030615565.1. Classification (GTDB taxonomy): domain Bacteria; phylum Desulfobacterota; class DSM-4660; order Desulfatiglandales; family B25-G16; genus B33-G16. The sequence continues at coordinate 4,125 of JAUWZC010000096.1, forward strand.
ATTTCCATTTTTATAATACACATTAATTGACTTAATAACTGATAATTATTTGAAAAAGGGGAGTAGCATGGAAATTACCATTAACTTAGCGATCAAGAAGAAGGAGAAACCAACCGATGAATCCAAACTTGGCTTTGGTCAAACATTTACCGATCATATGCTCCTTATCGACTATGATACAAATAGAGGTTGGCATAACGCCAGAATAGAGCCTTACGGCGTACTCAAGCTTGATCCGGCTGCTGTTTGTCTCCATTATGGACAAGAGATCTTTGAGGGTCTCAAGGCCTATTACGGCAAAGATGGTGGGATATACCTCTTTAGGGCAGCCGATAATTTTAAGAGACTTAACTATTCGGCAAGAAGGGTATGTATGCCCGAGCTTGATATAGAGCTAGCCATGGAAGCCTTAAAAAAGCTGATCCTCATTGACAGGGAATGGATTCCTAAAACTCGCGGAACCTCCCTCTATATTAGGCCTACGATGATTGCAACCGAGCCATTCTTAGGTGTTAGGCCGGCAAATAAATATATATTTTACATTATTATAGGACCTGTTGGATCTTATTATCCTGAGGGACTGAATCCAGTAAAAATTTATGTAGAGAGTAAATACGTCAGGGCTGTCCCTGGCGGTACTGGAGAAGTTAAAACAGGAGGCAACTATGCAGCCAGCTTGCTAGCAGCAGAAGAGGCCAAAAAAAAGGGTTTCACTCAAGTTCTCTGGCTGGATGGATGTGAAAAGATGTGGGTAGAAGAGGTGGGAACCATGAATATGTTTTTTGTTATAGATGATGAGGTCATAACTCCCTCTCTAACAGGAACCGTTTTAAAGGGTATCACCAGAGATTCTGTAATCAAGATAGTCAGGAATTGGGGTTTGAAGATAAAAGAGAAATCAGTTTCTATCAATGAAGTCCTTGCTGCTGCCAGTAGTGGTCATCTTAAGGAGGCCTTTGGGACTGGAACCGCAGCTGTTATATCACCAGTCGGACAAATAACATATAAGGATAAAGATTATATTATAGCCAGCGGTAAGATGGGCGAAGTATCACAAAAACTGTACGATGAGATTGTAGATATCCAGTATGCGGAAAAGCCAGATCCTTATGGTTGGACAGAAAAGATAGGATAGGGCCAGGCACAAATCAAATTTCGTGAAAAATTCGCTGATTTTCCTGCATTCGGTGGGATAGAGATTCTAAATGTAAAAAAATAGTGCTACCAACCTTGATGAACTCGTAAAAGGTCAAAAATGGGACGGCAAAGTAAAAAGCTCCAAATGCAAGGCTTGCGAATCTTGCGGAATGAGGCGTACTTACCAGTACGCCGCAATGGCGAAAGATGAAGCGTAACGCAGCAGTTGGACTTTTCATGAAGCCGTCAACCTTAAATCTATCCAAATCCCCAAATACCTATCAAGGACATGATAAAATATAGCTCCTATAGAAAGAAATCCCTCTTTAAAACAAGGGGATTTGACATATGTTGTTTCTTATTCGTTGCTCTGATTATATCAATTATTGCCCTTTACTTTACTAACAAGGATTTTGCCATCGAGTTAAGGCAGGTTCAACAGCCTAAACCAAATCTATTTTATATAGGGATCGATGTGTCTCAAACTATTAAGCCAGGTGTTCTTGCTGATTTTAAGGATGCCCTTATCCTACGGCTAAAGAATTTTACTGGAGAAAAGAAAGTTTCCTACCATGTTTCGCTCTTCGGGTCCCCAGGTTGTGGAAAGGAGGCTATCGTTGATATAGTTTCAACTCGATCGCCAGAAGATCCTTCCTCTTTCAGCCAGAGGGTTGAGAAAAAAATTAAGCAGATATCTATAGCTAGAAAGGTAAAAGGAGAAGAAGACACTAGACCCTTAACCACTCCATTGTTCTGCTTTCTTGAAAAGATACTAACAGAAAGGATTGGGGAGAGGGTGATAATCTTGTCAGATCTAGTGAATGATGATAGAGGTTGCCAAAAGCAATATTCCTTTCCTTTAAAAGTAATAACAAAATTTGGCATAAATAAAGAGGGCCAGATTATTTTTTTCTACCCTAAACCTCATTTCCCAGGTAGATATAATACCCCTGATATCTATAAAAAATTGATTAGCAAGCAGGAAGATTTTATAAAGGAAATGAGGAAACTTAGCAGTAAAGGTAAGGTTAGAGTATTTTTTTACCATATTCCAGATGATCCTCAGAAAAGACTACCTTTTTTGAGATCGAAATTACAAAATTCTATACCGGCAACTACTTTTGAGGTTATCTGGGAAAGAGTCTCTAAAATGATTGATACTATCATCTGTGCTGTGAGAGGCTAAAAAAATGCACCTTGAATTTATCAAGGCAAGGGATTTACCGGATGCCTGGTTTCAGTGTGTTTACCAGATACTTGAAACTGGAAGGACATACACAATAGATAGGGGAAGCTATGAGGGACAGAAGAGGCTGGAGTTTGACTATATAACCATACATATAACATTTCCTGGTAAAAGACCACTGCTGCCTGACATCCCTCCCGCTCTTGGAATACCTAATCCTGTAGCCAATGATTACCTTGATCAATACCTTCCATACCTTATGACCTCTACAAAAAAGGAAGGAGAAGAATACACATACGGGGAGTATCTTGAACCACAAATAAAAGAAGTTATAAAGATGTATAGGGAAGATGGCCATGGTACAAACCAGGCATATATGACAGTAGGCGATCCAAAAACACTATATCTTAGCGATCCACCCTGTCTCAGAGGGATTGATACTAGAATCAAGGATAATAAGCTCCACTTTGTTGTGTATTTCCGATCGTGGGATCTGTGGAATGGATTTCCGGCTAATTTAGGTGCCATTCAATTATTGAAGGAGTATATGGCTGAGAGCATAGGTGTTGAAGATGGAGAAATCATAGCTGCTAGCAAAGGCCTTCATCTTTACGATTATATCTGGGAGTTAGCAAAATTACGGACTATGAAATCAGGGTAATGTCAGTAGTCCGTTGTATTCATATTTCTAAGTACTTAGGTTAAATATAGAAATTATCATCTTTGTAGCTATTTATTTGAATTAATTTGTTTTTTGTTATTTCCAATGGGCAGATTACAACTCCTAACAGACACCACCAATTTTAAGCTCTTAGCTTATAAAGACAGGCAACGATGATAAAAGTAGATCTCAAGGACCTGGATCCGGAAGAGATGAGGGGATATGTAAAAAAAATCGGGCATGAAACCTATAGGGCTAAACAGATCAGGCAGTGGATATTCGGCCATAAGGCCGAATCATTCGAGGAAATGACAAATGTTTCTAAGGAGTTGAGGAATTATCTCAACTCCTTTTGCATTATAAGCCAGCTAAAAATTATTAAAACCGAGATCTCACTTGATGGTACAAAAAAATTCTTATTTGAACTGGAGGATGGCAACAGGATAGAGTCCGTCCTTATCCCTGAGAGAAACCATTATACTATGTGCATATCATCCCAGGTTGGTTGTGCCATGGGATGTAAGTTTTGCCTCACTGCCAGACAGGGGTTTATACGGAACCTGAAGAGTTCAGAGATAATAAACCAGGTCATCCAGATTAGGCAATTACTAGATCAGCCAGATAGACTTACAAACATGGTTTTTATGGGTATGGGTGAGCCATTGGCTAATTTCGAGGCTGTAAAAAAGGCAGTTAAAAATATAATTTCTCCGGATGCCCTAAATTTTTCCCGACGCCAGGTGACTCTTTCTACATGTGGTCTCGTGCCAGAAATAGAAAGACTTGGTAGAGATCTTCCTATCAATTTGGCTGTTTCCCTGAATGCAGCCGATGATAAAACCAGGAACAT
>JAUWZC010000075.1 GCA_030615565.1 Desulfobacteraceae bacterium
CCCATGATACCGGTCGATGATATAACGGGATGAAATCTTTACCATTGATAAAAAGGTAATGGAAAAGATTGTTGAATATAGTGAATATAGGGTCAAATTCTTATACTATTAACTAAAAATTTGGGATCTGTCCTCCTAAAAGCGTAGGTTATGAAACAACTTATGAATTTGGGTCGGTCCACAATCGTGAATTTTTATTGTGCTTATTGTCGTAGTATGGCAGTTCATACAGAACTCACTTAGCCTGAATTATCCAATATATAAATCTAACAGAGAGCTTCTCATTATCTCCGTAAAGGCCAGTTTGGTTCTCTTATTTAGACTGTAATGGCCTTTGCCCTTGCTTTTAGAAATCAAAAAATGATATAAAAAAACTAGAGGTCAAATTAACATGCCACTTTATGAGTATGAATGCCGTGTTTGCAAAAAGAAGTTCGAGGTACTTCAAAGGATGAGCGATGATGGAAGCAAATTATGGTGCCCTAAGTGCCAGGCAGATAAACCCAAAAGGATCCTATCCCTATTTAGCTCTGTCTTTAGCAAATCGACTTCAACAGCCTGTGGTCCCACAGGATCCACCTGAACAATTTAACAGAAAGGGATAGTTTATCCCCATAAATAGAGCCAAACCAAGATTCGGGCCGAATTATAGAACTAAGATGATACTTCGAAGGAAAGACAGCAAAGGTTAACTAACAACTTATAGCGAGAAGCAAGTTCTATCATCAAACTATATTTTTATATATTTTTATATTTTGACATCAAGGCTGCTTTTTACTATAATAGTGTGAAGTATGAGTTTATTAAAAGCAATGGGCTTCAAATCAACAAAAACTTATAACAGTCTATTTCTGTTTCTCTTAAAGGAGCTTTAAAATGACTACTTTCGAGACACAATTGAATGAATCCAAGATTACAACTCGTTTAATTGAATTGATCAAAAAAATGCCCGAAGAAGAGCTGCGAGCCCTTCTGAAAGATTTAGAAGAAAGGCTATTTGAAGGAAAGAGGAAACATGAGAGGAAACCCTTCCTTATGGCCGTAGATTACTCTACTCAGGATCATGTCTACAAGGACTTCATCCAAAACATAAGTGCTGGCGGAGTGTTTATCCAAACCAATATGCCCTTCTCTGTTGGGCAGGAGGTTTCGCTGACTTTTCCGCTCCCCAACTACAAGAAACATATCAAAATTATCGGCGAAGTTGTCAGGGCCACCCCGCAGGGAGTTGGAGTGAAATTCAAGATGGCTGACCAAGACCAGAAGGCGATAATTAAATCCCTTTTGGAGTCAATTTAGGCCTTTTCTGGCTTATCAGGTTCCTTAATTGTCTACCTTTGGCAAAGGATCTGATTGCAATCAATAATATCAATTCTTACTGCTATATCTTGTGATACCTTCCCGATTTCTATGTCCCTTGGGAATGAGAGCGGACAAAGGTTTATGAAATATTAGGTGATGAGAGGAACATTAAACTCATAGTACGAATTTTGCTTATATAAGTTTCTATGGGAAGTAGCTGATGAAAATCATTGATTTGCGTAGTGACACCGTTACTTTGCCAACGGCACCGATGCGAGAGGCTATGTATCACGCAGAGCTGGGCGATGATGTATATGGCGAGGATCCATCAACTAACCGTCTTGAGAAGATGGCTGCAGAACAGATGGGAAAGGAAGCGGCACTTCTAGTCCCCAGCGGGACAATGGGCAACTTGGTGTGCGTGCTTACTCATTGCACCCGTGGGGAAGAAGTAATCTTGGGTGATAAGTCACATATGTTTCTTAACGAAGCTGGTGGCATCTCGGCCTTGGGTGGGATACAGCCGCATATCATTCCCAATCAGCCTGATGGGACATTACGTTTGGAGGACATCGAGGCTGCCATTCGTGGCGATAACATACACTTTCCACGCACAAGACTGATCTGCCTTGAGAACACCCATAACCGTTGCAATGGATCTCCTCTGACCTCTAAGTACATAGAGTCAGTGGCAGCACTGGCCAGACGCCATGGTCTCCTAGTAAGTCTTGATGCCGCTCGGATATTCAATGCTTCTATAGCCTTGGGGGTAGATGTCAAGGAATTGACTCATAGTGTCGATTCATTGATCTTCTGCTTGTCTAAGGGGCTTTCGGCACCAGTAGGGTCAATTGTGTGTGGTTCTCGAGAGTTCATTGCCGAGGCACTGCGAACACGTAAGATATTGGGGGGAGGCATGCGTCAGACCGGGGTCATTGCAGCACCAGGAACTATAGCTCTTGAACAGATGGTGGATCGATTAGCAGAGGATCATATGAATGCCCGTTGCCTTGCCGAAGGGATTGCTCAGATCCCAGGATTATCGATTGATCTGGCAAGGGTGCAGACTAATATCATTTATTTCGATCTTGTCAGTGACAGAGTTACTGCGGACGTGTTCATGAAACAACTTGGGCAGAAAGGAATCAAGCTATTGCGTACAGGACCATCTCGCTTTCGGATGGTAACTCACTACGGCATTCACTCTGAAGATATCGATGCGACATTGATGTGCTTGGGTAAGGTAGTGGAAGAGTCATAGTTGAATCCTGAACATACGACCTGAATAGAGTCTGAACTTCAACTAAAATATTAAATAATTATGATAACTGCTCAATTAATATATTTAAAATCCTACGGATAGGCTCTGCGGCACCCCAGAGGAGCTGGTCTCCCACAGTAAAAGCAGCCACATATTCAGGCCCCATGAGCATCTTTCGCAGTCTGCCAACGGGAATGGTCAGTGTACTATTGACCGCTGCAGGAGTTAGAGAATGAAGGGTGGATTCTTTATCGTTAGGGACCAGTTTCACCCATTGGTTGCCCTTTTCAATCACCTCGGAGACTTCTTCAAGAGGCATATCCATGTCCAGCTTGATGGTCAGGCCCTGGCTGTGACATCGCATGGCACCCACGCGAACGCACACGCCATCAACTGGGATCGGTTTCATGGTCTGCAAGATCTTGTTTGTTTCTACAGACCCCTTCCATTCCTCCCTGGTCTGTCCGGATTCCATAGGAGAGTCAATCCATGCAATCAGGCTGCCAGCAAGGGGAACCGCGAAATTTTCAGCGGGGAAGTTGTTACTTCTCAGTTCCTTTGTAACAACCTCATCAATGGCTATGGCCGTGGATGCAGGGTCATCAAGCAGGGACCTGGAGGCATCTCCGAGGACGGCCATTTGCGAAATTAGCTCTTTCATGTACTTAGCACCAGCACCTGATGCGGCCTGGTAGGTCATGGAAGATATCCATTCAATATGACCAGAGGCAAAGAGACCTGAAAGTGCCATGAGCATCAGACTAACGGTACAATTGCCGCCCACATAGGTCTTAATACCCGATGATAATCCAGAGTCTATCACGGCTCTGTTTACGGGATCTAAGACAATGATACTGTCATCATTCATGCGTAAGGCAGAGGCAGAGTCTATCCAATAACCGTTCCACCCGTGCCTGCGCAATTCAGGGTACACCTTCTTGGTATAATCACCCCCCTGACAGGTCAAAATAATATCCATCGAGGAAAGGAGCTTAATGTCAAAGGCATCCTTTAATGGAGGAATGTCAAGGCCCACATCAGGGCCTATCCCATTGATGTTTGAGGTGGTAAAGAAAATGGGTTCAAAGTCTTGAAAGTCCTTTTCTTCTAGCATACGGCTCAAGAGAACTGATCCCACCATGCCTCGCCACCCGATAAAGCCGATTCGCAACATGATGCCCTCCTTAAGGCTCGATTTTTATAAGAAATTTCTATATAGACCTGATCTCTCCTGGCTTCAAGGAAAAAATTCACATTTCCAGCATATCCCCCAAGACTTTGGAGACCGATTCGTGGATCACTACATCGGCCATAGAGTCAAGGGGCGTTTCATCGCGGTTGATGATTATCAATTTTGCTCCGCTTTTGACTGCTTGGAACGGCACAGAAGCGGCAGGGTAGACCACCAGTGAAGAACCCAGCACAAAGCAGAGATCACATTCGCGGGCATACGTGATCGCTTGTGTCATCTTGTCTTCAGGCATGGCCTGTCCAAAGGAGATGGTATCTGGTTTGAGAATACCGGAGCAATCATCACAGTATGGCACCTTCACACCTGAGCTTATTCGTTCTTGGATGTCATCCCTGCCATATTTTTTTCCACAGTTTAGGCAGGATACCGAAAAGGCAGTGCCGTGTATTTCAATGATTTTGTCCGGCGAGTTTCCCGCTCTGTGGTGAAGCCAGTCGATGTTCTGGGTGACTACTGCTAGGAGTTTTCCTATGTCTTCCAGAACTTTGATCGCCAGATGAGCACGGTTTGGGACAGCATCTTTCATGGTCTGGTAAAACTCTGTACTCATCTGCCAGTATTTGACCCTGGCGTTTTCATCCGATATAATTTTCTCAAAATAAAAATCTGATGGGTCATACTTGCTCCAGACCCCTCCCGGGCTCCTGAAATCGGGAATACCTGATTCCGTACTCAGTCCGGCCCCTGAGAACACCAGAATTTTTTCAGCTTCTTTTATCATCTCTGCGCCTTTAGCAACCAAGGAATCCATACGCTCTCTCCACCCTAATTTTTCCTAATATTATAGAATTGTAATTCAGGTTTCCTAACCCAAATAGAAAATATGCTCAATATCCTGTGCTACCAGCTCCCTAATGCGAGGATAGCACCTGTAAAATCCATTTATTGGGTACAGTTTATATAAAGAGGCCTTACCATTCAACTTATAAAATTTACCGCCGCCCTTAAATGCCCCACTCGGGAGGGTGGGGATGGAGGCGGAAATTGAATTATTTCCTTTTTTCAAGGCCCGCCCGGAAGGGCGGGGTCGTTGACTTTAACAAGTTATATGCAATTTATGTGTAAGATCTGGACATGGGCCATATCTAATTGAAGCCTAAAAAATCAAAAATGATGATATGTTTAAGTTCAAATGGTGTGGCTAGAACGGAAAAAGGGGTTGGTAAGACGCTCCCTGCCAATGGTGGTTGCCGGGCCATGACCTGGATATACTCGTAAATCATCTCCTAAGGGGAAAATCTTTGTTAGAACCCCTTCTACTAATTTGTCATGGTCCCCTCCTGGGAAGTCAGTTCGCCCAATCGAACCTGCAAAAAGAGTATCGCCGGTAAAGATAGCGCCAGGAGAATGAAAGCTAACTCCCCCGGGAGAGTGACCGGGAGTATGAATTACTGATATAATATAATTGCCGAGATATATTTTCTGACCATCATAGAGATGCCCATCTGGTCTAAAATTTAGGCCTGGAGCATCAAGGGCGTGAATTAATAGAGGAGCCTTGGTTATCCTTTTTAGTTCACCAGCACCTCCAGTGTGATCGATGTGACCATGAGTAATGAGTATATATAGGATCTTCAACCCATTTCGTGAGATTTCTTTTACAATACGAAATACTTCATCTCCAGGGTCAATTACCAAGCCCTCTTTTGTTTCTTTACAACCTAAAATATAACAATTGGCCTGATAAGGGCCAACAACTAATTTTTTAAGCATAGTCCATTAATTCAAGTTAGTGTAATAAGTTAAAGAGGATTGTTTCCAAGAGAAATATCAATCATTATTTTTCAACTAGAAAAATAACGTCTTATTTTGCGTTGTCAACCATTGCTTTTTAAAGTACCCTGTCAGTCTGAGGTGTATTGTTAATAAAGTCAACGACCCCGCCCTTCCGGGCGGGCCTTGAAAAAAGGTAATAATTCATTAGCAGCGTCCATCCCCACGCTCCCGGGTGGGCCATTAAAGGGCGGCGGTAAAGAAAGAAGTAATTATGGAGACAATAAAGATAATGCCCTGTCTTGATATGAAAGAGGGTAGGGTGGTTAAGGGAATCCATTTTGTCGACCTGAAAAATGCTGGCGATCCAGTAGAAAATGCGGCCTTGTATCAAAGAGAAGGAGCCGATGAACTGGCCATGCTGGATATAGCTGCAACAGTGGAGAATCGAAAAACCCGAATGGAATGGGTACGAAATGTCTCATCGGTTATTGATATCCCTTTGACCGTAGGAGGAGGGATATCTTCTTTAGAGGATATTGACTTAGTGTTAGAAGCAGGCGCGGATAAAATTTCTATGAACAGTGCAGCAGTAAAGAATCCTGATCTGGTCAGGGATGCAGCGAAAAGATTCGGATCAGAGAGGATTACCGTGGCCATAGATGCAAGAAGGAATAAAGAGATGCCTTCTGGTTTTGAGTTGGTAGTTTCAGGTGGTACAAGACCGGCTGGTAAGGATGCTATTGAATGGGCCAAAAGGTGTCAGGAACTAGGTGCAGGTGTAATCCTGCCAACTAGCATGGATGGAGATGGAACACAGGCAGGCTATGATCTGGAATATACAAAGGCCATTTCAGATGTAGTTGATCTACCAGTAGTGGCTTCAGGTGGTGCTGGGAAGTTAGAACATTTCTATGACGGTGTGGTTTTGGGTGGAGCACAAATTTTACTGGCGGCTTCTGTTTTTCATTATCGCCTCTTAAGCATTAGAGAGGTGAAGAATTATCTAAGGAAAAAGGGATTGAAAGTGAGTTGAGAATCTTACATAAAGGGAACTGATAACACGTAAAGAATATCTGATTAGACAGAAAGAGAAAAAGGGTCGGAAACTGTTCGGAATCTTTCATGCCCACTACCCCAAGGAGATCCTTTGGGCCATGAACGTGCTGCCGGTGGAGATCTGGGATCCGCCACTGGAAGTTAGCCATGCTGACGCCCACCTGCAGCCATACATTTGTTCGGTAGTCAAACTGGGGTTAGAGCTAATCCTGCAGGTCAATCTTGATGAAATGGGGGATTTCTCTCTAAATGCTGTTGGTGAAGTTCGTATAAGTAGTGTTTGTATCGTCTTTGCCGAGAGCGAGGTAATCTCCTTGGTTGCCAAGAATCACCCTAAGGAGGAAATCATCCGGGGCTTGCACCGATCCATCGTAAACCGTGTGTGGAGCATGTTGAGCACCATCGGGGTACAGGGATCAGTGACTATGAGCGGTGGTGTGGCCAAGAACAAAGGGGTGGTTTCACTCATGGAAGAGAAACTTGGGCGGGCTATCCACGTACACACCGAGCCCCAAATCGTGGGCGCTCTGGGTGCTGCACTGCTATCTCAAAGGAAAGTTCAGTGTACTGGCTGAGCCTTGGTACGCCATGAAAGGAGTCATACCTTGTTTGTTCCAGACCCGTATATATTAAAAAAATGCTCTACGATTTTATAACAGGAGGTGATTTTTGGAAGAAAAAATGATCTATCTTGAAGAGAGGCTCAAGTCTTTTCCAAAGCTATCCCTTTCAATATTACCCACCCCATGTCATCGTTTGGATTTTCTTTCGGAAAAATATGGAGTGGATATCTATTGCAAACGGGACGATATGACCGGTTTCGGGTTTGGTGGTAACAAGAGTCGTAAACTGGAGTTTTTGATTGGGGAGGCACGGGAGCACGACTGTGATACCCTTGTTACCAGCGGAGGTATCCAATCCAACTTTTGCCGTCTAACAGCTGCAGCAGGGGCTGCAAATGAAATGTCTGTTCATCTTATTTTAGGTGGTGGCAGACCTGCTGAGGCTACCGGAAATGTTTTTTTAGATAAGATGTTAGGAGCCCAAATACATTACGTGGTCTCATCCGACTGGAATGATTGGGAGGCTAAGAGCAAAAAGATAGCCTCGGATTTGGCGGACAAGGGTCGAAAGGTCTTCAGAATCCCCATTGGTGGATCGGTCCCTGTAGGGGTTGCAGGTTACACTGCAGCATTCTTGGAGATAATGAAAGACCAAACACGGTTAAATACATCCTTTGATCAAATTATTCATGCATCAGGTTCGGGTGGCACTCAAGCAGGCCTGGTGGCGGGAAAAGAGTTAACCGGCTGGCCTGGGAGAATAAGTGGTATTTCCGTGGCTATGGACAAAGAAACATTAGAGAAAATGGTATTTGAGCTTGCCCTTAAAACCGCTTCTCTCCTGGGGGGAAGGGTGAACCGCAAATCTGTTCAGGTGGATGATGGTTTCATTGGTGATGGCTATGCCATTCGGACAACCGGTTCTGAAAAGGCCATCGAGCTTTTTGCCAGAAGGGAAGGGATTTTCCTGGATCATGTCTATACTGGTAAGGCGGCAAATGCATTGTTGGATTGGCTTGAGAAGGGAACCCTTTCTGGCCAAAGCATCCTATTCATTCACACCGGCGGTCAGGTGGAGTTATTTGCCAAGAACTGATTATCTGTCTCTTGTTAGTATATCTTGTTTTACTTTTCGCCCTCTGGTCTTCTTGCCTTGACATCCTTTTTTACCTGTCTTATCTTTTTAGAATAAGCTCTTCATTTTTGAATATCCTTTAATAACTGGAAATCATAAATAACTGGAAATCATAACCATATTAGGGCCTGATGCTTTATAGTTCGCTGGAAAGTGGGTGAAGTATTAAAAGAATAATCAAGATAAAAGGAGAAAAAGAATATGAAAATTGCACTTGCTACAGATGATAATAAGGGGTTAGAGGCAGTTTTAAGTCATCATTTTGGTAGGTGTCCTTATTATATACTGATTGACACTGATGACAAGAAGATCAACGAGGTCAAGGCCATACAAAATCCCTTCTATGAAAGCCATGGTCAACCTGGTGAGGTACCTAATTTTATAAATAGCTTAGGGGCTGAGGTAATCATTGCCGGTGGCATGGGACCTAAAGCTATCGGTTTTTTTCAACAGCTCAGGATTCAAGTGGTTACAGGAGCTTCCGGTATAGTGGGGGACGTTATAAAAGCTTACATGAATGGCCAGATCGAGGGAGCAGCTCCATGCAGTAATCATGATTCCTCACACTATATCGAGGCCCATGAACATGATGAGTCAACACGATTGAAAGAAGAGATGGTTGCATTAAGAAGAGACTTAGCTAAAGCTCAAAAAACGCTTAAAAGATTAGAGGAAGAAAAGGGAAAAAAGGAGCAGTAAACAAGGAGGTGAAATGTTAATGAAAAATCAGCGCTATCAACTGAGCAAAAAGATTTTTATGGGCTTGGTTATTATCCTTTTTTTAGCCTGCGGGCTTATCCAGAATGCCTTGGCGAAAAAGAGAATCCCTGATAGTTTTGCAGAGCTGGCAGCTAAACAGGGCCATGTTGCTGTTAATATTAGTACTACAAAAACAATTAAGACAATAAGGAGACTTTCTCCCTTTCAGAGTAGGGAGTTTAGGGATTTTTTTGGGGATGATTTTTTTCGTCACTTCTTTGGTCAAATACCTGAAGAAAAAATGAAACAGAGAAGCCTAGGTTCAGGTGTCGTTGTTAGTGAGGACGGCTACATTTTGACCAATAACCATGTAGTCGCGGATGCAGATGAAATCCTGGTCACATTTTCTGAAGAGGAAAGATACGAAGCAAAGATCATTGGCAGAGATCCCAAGACTGATCTTGCCCTGATAAGGATTAAGGTAGATAAACCAATCCCAGCTGCCAGACTTGGGGATTCAGATAAGCTAAGGGTAGGCGATTGGGTTGTGGCTATAGGAAATCCTTTTGGTCTCGGAAGTACTGTAACAGCAGGCATTGTAAGTGCAAAGGGACGAGTAATAGGTGCTGGGCCATATGACAATTTTATTCAGACAGATGCCTCAATAAACCCTGGAAATTCAGGTGGACCCCTTTTCAATCTTGATGGAGAGGTTATAGGAATCAACACAGCTATTGTCAGTCAAAGGGGGGGGAATGTAGGTATAGGCTTTGCTATACCGATTAACATGGCTAAATCCGTTATGCCACAGTTGAAAGAGAAAGGGAAGGTTATCAGGGGGTGGCTTGGTGTCAGTATTCAAAGTGTTACACCGGAGATTAAGGAAAAATTTGGTCTCAAAACTAAAGACGGGGC
>JAUWZC010000033.1 GCA_030615565.1 Desulfobacteraceae bacterium
GGATGTTTATCAAAGCTCCTATAAAGCAATGCTTGCTGTGTTCAAACACATTTTGCCAGAGCTTCCAAAGGAAGAGGAATATGATCTAAAAGATCAACTCAGACGTTCAGCCAAAGCAATTCCAAGATTAATAGCTGAAGGACATTCTAAAAGGCACCAGAAGAAAGGTTTTCAAAAATACCTTGACGATGCAATGGCAGAATCAAATGAGACCATAGTTTCTCTAAGTCAAGCCAGGGACCTATATCCTCGCTATGTTAATATTAATATCTGTAATGAATTGATCGATACCTATGATAAAGCTAGTCGCCAATTGTATAACTTATCACTTGCTTGGACAAAATTCAGCCAGCGCAAGGAGAGGCCCAACCGAGAGACGACAGACGAAACGAGCAGCGCAACCGAATAACTAATAACGGATAGATAAAACGACATTAAAATTTGTGAAAGTGAAGGCAGCTATACCCATCCCACCAAACTTTGCCCATTTTAAACCTTAGGCACTTAGAATGCGTTTTATAGCAGACCTTCATATTCATTCTCATTATTCCATTGCTACCAGCAGCAGTCTTACCCCGGAGAATTTGGATCTCTGGGCACGCCGTAAGGGAATCCAGGTTATTGGAACAGGCGATATATTTCATCCAGGCTGGTATAAGGATATGAAAGAGAAGCTGATACCGGCGGAGGATGGACTCTTTAGACTCAAAGATGAATATTGCATAAAAAAAGACTACCTTCTTCCTTTATCTGCACAACCAGTCAGGTTTATTCTTTCTGGGGAGATAAGCAGTATCTATAAAAAAAATGGTAGGGTCAGAAAGGTGCATAATCTTATCTTATCCTCATCATTTGATGCGGTAAAGAAGATACAAAGCAAGCTGGAAACAGTGGGGAATATCTCCTCTGATGGAAGGCCTATACTTGGGATACCCTCAAGGGATTTGTTAGAGATAGCCTTGGAGGCAGGTGGTGACACAGTTCTTATTCCCGCCCATATATGGACTCCATGGTTTTCTGTGCTTGGAGCAAAAAGCGGCTATGATACTATTGAAGAATGTTTTGATGATCTTACAGAACACATCTTTGCAGTTGAGACCGGGCTCTCATCCGATCCATCTATGAATTGGCTCTGTGCATTTTTAGATAGATATACGCTGGTTTCTAACTCAGACGCACATTCACCAGAGAAATTAGGCAGAGAGGCAAACATTTTTGATTCCGACCTTTCTTATCCCGGTATGATTGCTGCAATGAAAGGGGATAAAATACATAAATTTTTAGGAACAATAGAGTTCTTTCCACAGGAAGGGAAATATCATTTAGACGGACATAGAAAGTGTGGCATTCGCTGGACACCACAGCAGACAATAAAACACAAAGGAATCTGCCCTGTATGTGGCAAGAAGGTAACAGTAGGGGTATTGAATAGGGTTATGCAGCTTTCTGACCGGGTAAACCCGGCATTAAGGGATGAAAAAAAACCATTTTACTCCCTTACTCCATTAAAGAATCTTATTGCAGAGATCAAAGGTGTTGGCGCAAACAGCAAAGCGGTGAATGAACATTATGAAGAACTTTTAGGTAAGGGAGGGGCAGAATTCTCAATCCTCCTTGATCTTTCTTTTGAGCAGATTAAAGAGATTGGAGATGAAGTATTAGTAGAAGGTATCAGAAGGCTCAGGGACAGAGAGGTGTTTATTGAGGAGGGATATGATGGTAAGTTTGGCCGGATAAAGGTTTTTTCCTCTGGAGAAATTCAGTCTCTCTCATCCCAGGTATCTTTTTTTGACCAGTCATATAAAAGGCCAGATAGAAAGAGTATAGACGTAGAAGATTTGCATATTCAAATCTCTGAAAAAAGACCGGGAGTTGTTGTAAAAGAAAGGGAAGGGCACTTTATAGAAACTGAGCATGGGATCTCAGTGAATCCCATACAAAAAGAGGCAGTAAATCACTATATGGGCCCTTGCCTGATTCTGGCAGGTCCAGGTACTGGAAAAACATTAATCTTAACAATGAGAATCATGCGTCTTATAACATATTGGGGGGTAGATCCTGCCAATATTCTAGCTATTACCTTTACCAATAAGGCAGCTGAGGAGATGAAAAAGAGGATAAAAGGCGCCTTTGATGATGAAAGCATAACAAAAGAGATTACCATCAGCACATTTCACTCATTTGGTTTGTCATTGCTAAAAGAGCATGCCCATAAATTTGGGAGATCACCAGAGTTTGCTATCTTTTGCGAAGATGAAGAGGCCTTTATTTTTAAATCATTTCTGGGCATAAAAAGCAGAGATCTCCATAGGGTTATAGAAGAGATAAGCTTTGCAAAAAACAGAATGCAAATACCTTCAGAGCTTGGGGATGATAAGCTGGTAAATCTATATGCTGCATATGAAGATAGGTTAAAAAAGGAAAATGCCTTTGATATTGATGATCTTGTTGTTTGTCCAGTTAGACTACTTAAAGATAATAGTGACTTTAGGGAACTAGTAAGAGGTAGATATCCTTGGATATGTATAGATGAATATCAGGATATAAACCTTGCCCAATATAATCTGATCAGGCTTCTTGCGCCTGAGAAGGACTCTAATATCTTCGCCATTGGCGACCCTGATCAGGCCATCTATGGCTTCAGAGGAGCTGACACCGCTTTTATCCAGCGATTTAAGGACGACTACCCAACTGGGGCAATCTATGAGCTTAAAACATCATACCGATGTTCAAAAACAATCCTTGAGGCATCTGCTCAGGTTGTAAGGCCTCGGGGAAGAAGCAATTTATTAGAGGGGTTAGAAGAGGGTGTATCAATTGATATTTGCGAGTTTTCTACTGCCAAAAGTGAGGCAGAGTTTGTGGCAAGAACTATAGAAAAACTGATGGGAGGGGTCAGGTTTTTCTCTTTTGATAGCCAGATTACCGATGGCAGTGAGGAAAGCGAGGCAACCTCTTTTTCTGACTTTGGCGTTTTGTTCAGGCTTTCAAGAATGGCCCCAGATATTATTAAGGCAATGAATGATCATGGTATCCCCTTTCAGCTTGTTGGGGAAGAGCCGTTTTTCAAGCAGGAGCCAGTAAGTACCATTATAGATATCCTCCGCCTTATTACAATGCCCTCAAATAACTTATTGATTCAAAGACTAAAGGAAAAACAGGTCAAAGGATTATCTGAATCCGCCCTTTTGGAAATAAAAAGGAATACAAACATACAATCAATAGAAGAATATATCAGGGAAATAATTACTCTATTTCTCCCTGAAATCATAGTATCTCACAAAGATGCTATTGAAAGGCTCCTGTCCCTGTCTAAGGAATATGGTCCGGACCTTTCTTCATTTCTCTCCTTGTTGCAACTAGGGAGCCCTGCTGATACCTACAATAGGTTAACAGAGCAGGTTGCCCTCATGACAATCCATGCAGCAAAGGGCCTGGAATTTTCTCACGTTTTTATCATAGGCTGCGAAGATAGTCTCCTGCCATACACACTCTTTACAAAAAATGCCTCTGACATTGAGGAGGAAAGGAGGCTCTTGTATGTGGGTATGACAAGGGCTAAAAGGGCGCTTTTTTTATCACATGCAAAAAAAAGAAATCTTTTTGGTAACTGGTTAAACCTGCCTATTTCCCCATTTTTAAACAATATTAAAGAAGAGTTAATTAAGAGGGGCAAGTTAGAGAAAGGAAAAAAGAAGGTAAAGGATAAACAGCTTTCTCTATTTTCTTAAGTATGTCTTTAGATTTCTGGAAAAAACTAGTAAAATGAAATAATACATATAGCTCATAAGGTAAAAAGGCACATGAAGAACGATCAGGGAAACAGTCATAAGATAATATACCTTGAAAAGATTCGGAAGGCCAGAGGTGAAGAGCCGAACATTTTAGCTATCCTGAAAGATACCAAAAGGATAGCCGAAGCTATACAAAAAAGGACTTGCGTTCTATGCGACTTGATGAAGATGTGTGTTAATAAAACCGGTCTCTGTGCTGCCTGTTACCATAACCTTACACCTAAGGAGAAGAAGATTGCGGATGAAGAGGCGAGGCATAAAAAAGTTGAGTTTAAAGTAACCGATGACCGGTGGGGAAAAACAAAGTATCATTAATGGTTAATCAAACGGTGTCAAAATCTCAAAACCGTTGTCTGTTACCAGAACTGTTTGTTCGAATTGGGCGGAAATACTCCCATCATCTGTAACAACTGTCCAATTATCAGGAAGAACATGGAGGTTGTGTCTTCCAAGATTTATCATTGGCTCTATAGTAAATACCATACCAGGAACAAGTTGAATGCCCTGGCCTTTCTTGCCAAAATGGGGAACCTGTGGCGATTCATGAAACCCGAATCCAACACCATGACCCACATACTCTCTCACAACTGAACATCCTTGACCTTCTGCATATCTCTGAATAGCATAACCAATATCGCCAATCCGGTTTTTTGGTTTAACCTTGAGAATTCCAAGCTGAAGACACTCCCTGGCCACAGAAACTATCTTTTTGGCGTCTTTCCCTGCGGATCCAACAAAGAATGTTTTACTAGCATCTGCGTAATATCCCTCCAATATAGGAGTAACATCGATATTTATAATATCACCATCCTCCAAAACAGTATCATCAGGTATTCCATGACAGATTACATTATTGATAGAAGTACAGACACTTTTGGGAAAGCCATTGTAATTAAGAGGAGCAGATATGGCATTATTTTTTTTGGTAAATTCTTCTACAAGGGAGTTGATATATTTGGTTGTAATTCCTGGTTTTATATATTCCTCAACATGGTTGAGAATATCAACTGCGAGCCTGCCGGCCTTTTGTATACCAATGATATCCTTCTTTTCCTTGAGCCTGATTTTGTAAAGAGTGTCGTACTGGGCTTTTATTTTCTTGAAGTCATAAGAAAGCCAAGGTTTTTTCAGCCTCCTCTTTAGCTTTTTATAGTTCATATTGAATCACTGATATGTTAAAATTTTAAGTCATTTTTTTGATTAAACCAAAAGGATGATAGGGTAGACAGGATAGTTGGTCAAGAATTTTTGCAAAATCTCAGTGATTATTGGTTATAGTGCTCTTTCAGAGATAATGCTGACTTTAGCTGATTTGTTATATGGGATATGTGATGGGGAATTTAGGGCTGATATATTTTAGGACTTAAAATGGATATAGAAAAGCTGAAATTAAGAGGGGATCTTGATTTTTTTCCAGTACAATCTGATGGAAGAACCGTAATTATGATCCAGGACAGGCTTAGTCTGGTGGAGAAAGACATGTTAATTAGCCCTGAATTATACAAGCTCATGACAACATTGGACGGAAAAAGATCGATGAGGGATATTCAATTGGATCTAATTCGGCAGCAAGGAGGAAGTTTGGTATCAATTGATGAAGTTCAGGCCCTATTGGAAAAGCTTGACTCTTCTTATCTTTTGGACAGTCCCCGGTATAGAGAGGCGAGAAATGAGATCATTTCTGATTTTTCAGCCCAAAAGATAAGATATTGTTCTCATGCAGGACTATCATATCCAAAACAGGAAGAAGAGTTAAGTGAGAGATTAGAAACTATTCTTGCCACACAGCAAGTTCCGTCACTTCCGGATGGAAAAATTACTGCTTTGATAGCCCCACATATAGATTTGGAGGCGGGTAAGAGGATTTATTCAATTGCATATCAGGCAATAAAAGGTGTTACTCCAGAAAGGATAATTATCTTAGGTGTTGGTCATTCTATGACAAAAGTAATGTTGTCATTGACCACAAAAATGTTTGAAACACCCTTAGGTAAGGTAAAAACCGATAAAAAGATTGTAGGGGAACTAATGAAAGCAGGAAAAGATATACTTTCTGAAGACGATTTTGCCCATAGAGATGAGCATTCAATAGAGTTTCAACTCATTTTTCTGCAACATATCCTAAGGGATGTATCTTTTACTATAGTCCCTATCTTGTGCGGTTCTCTTATAGGATATTTGCCTGAATATAGCAGAGAGCGATATAAATCTATAGGGCATGATTTCTTAAGCACTTTAGCAGATCTCCTAAGAGATGATAGTACAATTGTAATAGCCGCAGTTGATCTCTCTCATGTTGGGCCAAAATTTGGTCATGATATGCCAGCTTCCTTAATTATTAATGAGTCCGAGAGACATGATAGACAACTTTTACATTGTCTTTGTACTATGAATGCCGATGGTTTCTGGTCAGAGTCAAAAAGGATAAGAGATAAATATAATGTCTGTGGCTTTTCTGTGCTTGCCTGTCTTTTAGAAACACTTCCCCCGAGCCATGGGCACCTCTTAGATTATGAAATATTCAAGGAAGATCCTACCAGATCAGCAGTCAGTTTTGCTGCAGCTGTCTTCACAAGATAGCCGAGCACGGTTAAAAAATTGGTGAGATAGTGGATTAAAAAATTAACCATAGGGTATTGGAAGCTAATGTTAAAGGTTTAGGAAAAAGGCTGGTGATTAAATTTTTTGTAGGCAGAGTAAAGCCTTTGGCAGATAGTAATATAACCACCGATAACAAGTACCCATAAACCTAAAATGAGGTATTTGGAGAACAACAACATCAGAAATATAATGAGAACTCTTTCTGGTCTTTGCAAGAGGCCTATTGAGCCGAATTCCAGAAAGTTTTCTGCTTTTGCCTTGATATAGCTTGTAATCAAAGAGGCTATAAGGGCTAAGAGGGCAAGGAGAAAGACGTTTTTGTTCCCAACATTGAAGGCATAAAATATTATAGCAAACAGTATTGCACTATCAGAAAACCTATCCATTACCGAGTCAAGGAAGGCACCGATGGGTTTAGCGCTGTTGTTCCTTCTGGCCAATGATCCGTCGAGGGCATCGAAAAGTGAGAAAAGCATAAAGAGAGAAGAACCTATTATCCAGTTTTCATAATATATTAAAATAGATGCCATAACTGTCCCAAAAAAGGCGATCATGGTTAGGTGGAAAGCTGTATAGTGATGCCTGATCAACAGGTCTACGAGAGGCCTTGATGCCTTTTCAAATGGCCCTTTAAGTACATGTATCATTATTTCATTTTTCCCTTGCTAAATCTAGGTGCCCTACTATTTTTAGACAATAGTATTTTAAACTAAAGGTACTTTTAGGTCAAGCCAATGTTTTAACGGTGTATTTTTTCTTCTAAAATATTTAAATTAATGGAAATTGATTGACAGTCTTAAAATAAACAACTATGTATTAACGCTTTAATTTTAGAAGAAAAGGCTTATCCCTCATTAAAGAATCCAGATAAGATTGCATTATGGCTACTAAATTAAAGAGAGGTTTTATAAAGATAGAAGCGGAATTGTGCAAAGGTTGCTATCTGTGTACATCAGTGTGTCCTCTCAATCTGATTTCAGTTTCTGGCAGTTTGAATCAGAAGGGTTATTATCCTGCTCAATATAATGAAAAAGGAATAGAGATTGAAAACCATTTGTGCAAAGGTTGTGCACTATGTGCCATAATATGTCCTGATCTAGCTATTGAGGTATATCGTGGGTAAAAAAATATTATTGCGGGGTAGTCATGTTATTGCAGAGGCAGCAGTCAGGGCTGGTTGCCGCTTTTATTTTGGTTATCCTATAACCCCGCAAAATGAACTAACTGAATATATGGCAAATGCTTTGGCCTCTCTTTCCGATGGTGTCTTTATTCAGTCAGAGAGCGAATTGGCTGCCATTAATATGGTTATAGGTGTTTCAATGACAGGTAGGAGGGTTATGACCTCTTCATCTAGTCCTGGGATAAGCCTGAAACAGGAAGGAATTTCCTATTTATCCGGTCAGGAACTTCCCGCAGTTATCATTAATACTATGAGGGGCGGGCCTGGATTGGGGAATATTGCCCCTTCCCAGGGAGATTACTTTCAGGCCACAAGGGGTGGTGGTCATGGGGATTATCGGACCATTGTTTTAGCTCCCGGCTCTGGTCAGGAATTGGCTGATTTTACAAGGATGTCCTTTGAATATGCTGACAGATACAGGATTCCTGTTGTAATTCTAGGAGACGGAATGATGAGTCAGATGATGGAGCCAGTTGCATTTCCAGATCCAATCGACCCCAAATCTCTTCCACAAAAACCATGGGTTCTTGATGGTGCAGAAGGGAGACCGAGCAGGATTATCAGATCTCTTATACTTGATACATCGGCCATGGAGGAACACAACTGGAAACTATTTAGAAAATACGAAATGATAGAGAGAGAAATCCCTGAAGTGGAACTGTTCCTAACTGATGATGCCCGCTTGACAGTTATTGCCTATGGAACAGCTAGCAGGATAGCAAAGGGTGCAATCAAAAGGGTGAGGGAGATAGGCCTCAAGGTAGGTCTTTTAAGACCTAAGACGTTATGGCCATTTCCAAAAAGGAATTTAGTGGAGATGAGTAGAGTTGTAACGGATTTCCTTGTCTTTGAGATGAGTACTGGTCAGATGTTAGAGGATGTTAAGTTATCATTAGAAGGCAGGAGAAGGATCCATTTTTATGGTAGGCCTGGCGGGATAGTATCTACGCCTGATGAGATTGCCAAGGTTATAAACAACATATATTTCAAGGAAGGGCTTGAGAGAGAATAGATGAAAAAGGTTTTTGGCAGACCAAAGAATTTGAAAGACGCGGTCTTTCATTACTGTCCTGGTTGTGGGCACAGCATCGTTCACAGACTTATTGCTGAAATTATTGATGAATTAAATATAAGAGGAAAAGTAATTGGAGTTCCTCCGGCGGGTTGTGCGGTGCTTGCCTATAATTATTTTGATATTGACATGGGAGAGGCCCCCCATGGCAGAGGCGCTGCCGTAGCCACAGGCCTGAAGAGGTCATTGCCAGACAGGATCGTTTTTACTTATCAAGGTGACGGTGATATTGCAGCTATTGGAACAGCGGAGACGATCCATGCTGCTAACAGGGGGGAGAACATTACTGTCGTATTTATAAATAATGGTGTATATGGTATGACAGGTGGTCAGATGGCCCCAACAACAATAATAGGACAAATATCCACTACAACACCTGGTGGAAGGAATAAAGATCGAGATGGTGTACCAATTGATCTAAGCGAGATGTTAGCCATAACTAATGGAACTGTCTATATTGAACGGACGGCTGTTGATAGCCCAAAAAATATCATTCGCACAAAAAAGGCAATCACCAAGGCCTTTCGGGTGCAGATGGCAGGTTTGGGATTTTCTTTAGTAGAGGTTCTCTCGCCATGCCCAACGAACTTGAAGATGTCACCAGTCCAGGCAAATGAATGGATTGGTTCCAAAATGACAACTCATTTCCCTTTAAAGGTTATAAAGGATACGGTTGGTAAACTCTAATAAAGCTCCACCTTCCCGGGCCACACCGGACCGGGATGGGCAAACCGACGAGGTACGAAGTCTGCAAGAAAATACGAATATCGAATATCTAAATCCGAAACAAATTCTAATGACCAAAATATCAATGTTCTAAAATAAAAAACCTTTCCTTAAGAACAAGTAAGGCTGTGAGATG
Organism: Desulfobacteraceae bacterium; assembly: GCA_030615565.1. GTDB lineage: Bacteria > Desulfobacterota > DSM-4660 > Desulfatiglandales > B25-G16 > B33-G16. The sequence goes on from JAUWZC010000033.1 coordinate 9,513, forward strand.
TTTCGAATTTTGAACATTTGAATTTTGATATTGTTTCGAGTTTCGGATTTAGGATTTCGAATTTAAAAGCATTAAAGTTTCATTTCACCACAAAAACTTAACATAATTTTAAGACCTTGGCTTATGTAGACGGGTAGGGTGGTATTATGCTTATAAAAACGGTTTTTTCAGGTTTCGGTGGTCAAGGTGTGTTGATGATGGGCTATATCCTGGCTGTATCTGCCATGCGGGATGGAATGCACGTAACCTATCTACCTGCCTATGGTGCAGAGGTACGGGGAGGTACGGCAAATTGTACGGTATCCATCTCGGATGAGGATATTGCCTCCCCTGTAGCATCTTCTCCAGATTACGTTATTGCCATGAATAAACCTTCTTTGATCAGGTATGAAGGCCAGATTAAACCTAAAGGAACGCTATTTTTAAATTCAGATATGGTTGATATTGATCCAAAGAGAGAAGATATAAGGGTTTTCAAGATACCGGCCAATACTATTGCAAAAAAGCTGGGAAGTGAAAGGGCTATTAACATGATCATGCTGGGTGCCCTTTCTGCACGGACAAAGATTACCAGTATTGACTCTCTAATAAATGGCTTAACCGAAGTTATTAAAACAAAGAGCGCAAAACAAATGGGCATCAACGAGAGAGGATTAGAAATGGGTGCCAAATACGTTTTAAAAGGAGCATAAATATGCCTGTCAAAGAGATTAATTTAATATTGAAGAACGAACCAGGGCAACTCTCGGTGGTCAGTGAGATATTAGGTTCCAATGGAATTAACATCATTGCCTTTTATGTGAGCACAAAGGGCGAGGAAGGGAGTCTCAGATTTGTAGCCAATGATCCAGACAAGGCTATAACTGTGCTGAAGGCAAGAGGGTATGGGATTAGAATAGCAGAGGTAATTGCCTGTGAAACACCCCATCATCCAGGGGGCCTTAACTCCATCCTGAAACCCTTAAAAAAAGAAGGAATTAATATCGATTATATCTATCCATGTCTCTCCTGTGGTGGGTCAGAGAATACTGCTATACTTATTCTTGGTGTAGCATCTACAGATAGGGAGCATATGCTTGCTGTGTTAAAAGATAATTGGATCAGGGTATTAAACGAGGAACTGTATCGATTGTAAGTATTAGTTTGATTTTTTGAATTAGTTTAACCCAACAAATCCAACAAACCGAGGAATAATAATGGATAATGAAATGTTTTCAATGGTTCTTGATACCCTTAAGAAGATTGAAAGGGAGAAACTGTCCCTTGAGACAAGATTAGAGATGGATAGTAAGGGTGATTTTCCAGAGGAACTTATCCGTTTTATGCTTGGACCTGATATTGGTCTTCATTTGGTTTTTATCCCTTCCCAATATGGTGGTTTAGGGGCAAGCGTTTTGCAGGTTGCAAAGATATCAGAGGAAATGGCTAAGATAGATATGGCCATTGCAACTTCATTTCTGGCAATCTGTTTGGGGATGGATCCAATCAGGGTAGGAGGAACAGAAGAGCAGAAGGAAAAATACATCAGGAGAATTGCAGATGAGGGGCTCATTGTAGGATATGGTGTAACAGAGCCTGAAGCAGGCTCCAATGTTCAGGCGCTCAAGACAAAGGCTGAAAGAGTGCTTGATGAGAAAGATCGAATCAAGGGTTATAGGATAAATGGACAGAAACAGTTTATTACCAATGGTGGGGTGGCGGATCTACACACCATACTTGCTGATACCCCTGAGGGACCATCTTTTTTTATCATTGAGAATGGAACAGAAGGACTTCTGCCTGGAAAGCATGAAGATAAACATGGAATCAGGGCATCAAACACTGCACCTATAACACTGGAAGATGTCTATGTTCCGGCAGAGAACCTTGTGGGCTGTGTTGAGGGCGATGGGTTGAAACAGGCCAATAGGGTTTTTGGGTATACCAGGCTTATGGTTGCAACCTTTGGCCTTGCAGCTGGAATGTCATCATTAGAGAAGGTCATTTCCTATGCAAAGGAAAGGATACAGTTTGGAAAACCCTTGACACAGAAACAGGGATATACTCATAAGCTTTTAGTTCCTAATGCAGTTAGACTTGAGGCAGCCAGAGCCTATATAGAGGAGATAGCGACAAGGATTGATTCAGGAGAAGAAGATTTGCAGGTAGAAGGTTCTATTGCCAAATATTTTGCTACCGAGGTTGGGGATGCAATGGCCAACGATGGTATCCAGGCCCTTGGAGGATACGGTTATATAAGAGAATATGAGGTAGAAAAGATTAAGAGGGATGCAAAGATAGCCACTATCTTTGAGGGCACAAGTGAGATTCAACAGAGCATCATTTCTATCTTTCGATTGAGGGAAACATTACATACAAAGGGAGGCTTTTATAGTAGTATGTCCGATGAGCTTTCAAGCCTTCCGGAGCAAAGCGGTGGCCCTATGGTTGCAAGGACTATAGGGCTGTTGAATGAACTCCTTTTGGTTGCACGAAGGCTTAAAGTTACCAGATCCCAGTATCTTATGTTTCTTTTGGCAGATATGATGACGTGGGTGGAGGTGGCTAAAGCAACTTGCCTAAAGGCAAGCTCAGAAAAGCGGGAAAAGGCCGATTCAGGTGAGTTTATGTTGGCCGTTGCCCGACTCTTTGCGAGAGAGGCTATTGAGAAGGTTTACATAAATACTTTGAAGATACTTAAGGCAGGCCAAGAGGCCCCTGATGATTTGACAGAGAAATTAAGCTCCCTGGCCTTGAACAAGGTTTTTGAAGGTGCTCTCGCAGATATGGATCTGGTGGCCAGGGAGTTGACAAAGTAAATAGATTTATTGGAATTTCTAAAACTTATTGAAATTAAAGGAGTTTATTGAGCTTTTGCGTATTGTCACGCACTAGGAGTCTTTATAAGCCAAGATCTTAACAAATGTGTCAAGTTTTTAAGATCTTCAATTCAAAATGATGAGTAGGTTGCGTGAAACGGTTATCGGTTGCGCGGCTCGAATCGGTTAACGTTTAACGTCATACGAAACCAGCAGCCTCTCGGCCCTGAGCAGCTCGAGGCCGAAGGGCGCAACCGTAGAACGTTAGACGAAACCGAAATCGCTTAGCTTCAAGCAATGGATTTGATTCCTTTCAACTTGTCGGTTTAAGGCGGAGCTTCGCTGGGTTTTAACAATAAACCATTGTCCCAGTCCACCAAACCCATTATTCCATCATTCCAATTGTGAGCGAAGCGAACTAAGCTCTTACCTGAGTTTCCAGACCGGCTCCCTTTTTTCCCTAAAGGCATTCACTCCTTCTAAGGCATCCTCGGTAGTGCATAGCTCAGCGAACATCTCATCTGAGTATTCCATGGCCTTTTCGTATTCCATGTCAGACATGGTATAGAAGGCCTGTTTTCCCATTTGCAGGGCTATTGGGCTTTTGGATGCCAGTTTGGTTGCAAGATTAATTGCTTCATCCATCAGTTTATCTTCAGGGACCACCTTGTTGACCAGCCCGATCCTCTCTGCCCTTTCTGCATCAATGAAATCACCGGTCAAAAGCATTTCCAAAGCGAGTTTCCTGCCCAGGGATCGAGAAAGAGGAACAGCCGGACCCATACAGAAAAGCCCTACATTTATGGCTGTTGTACCTATCCTGGTTCCCTCAGCAACAATAGCAAGGTCTGCAACAGTTACCAGGCCGGCTCCATTGGCAGCAGCCACCCCATGAGCAGCAACAATAACAGGTTTTAGCATGTGTGCAATAGTCAAGAATGCCTTCTCCATCTCTCGTATCCATTGTCTATATTCAAGGATACTTTTCATTGGCAACACAGAGACATCGATTCCAGCACAAAAGGCCCGACCGTTTCCCTTAAGTATTACCACCCTGATTTCTTTATCCTGATCCATATCAACCAAGGCCTGGTTTAGTTCTCCTGCCAGAGTGGTGGTAAAGGTATTGAGTTCTTTAGGTCTGTTTAGGGTTATGATCCCGATGTGGTTTTTCCTTTCTACAATTATGGTTTCAAAATCCATCTCTTCCTCCTTGTATAATGATCCGCCTGACGGATCAGTTTAGTGGTTAGTTGATAGGATTGGATGCTATGGTGGATCTGTTGCCTTTTTTTCCTCTGTAGACGGTAAATAACGTTATCAGCATATACGGAGTTGCGACCAAAGGGAGCAATATGGCTTTAGCCTTGCGTAAACACGCTATTATCCGCCGTTACAATTCCTTCGTTTTACTCAGGGAGTTGTAGTTTCTCAGCATTCTTTAAAAGATTTTCAAGAAGATCTTCCACATTCAATTCTCGTGCCCACTTGCGCAAATACTCTTTGTCAAGGACCACCCATTGAACTACTGCAACCCCCAGTGCATCACGGAAATGACGCTCCTGTTCACCAGCTTTTGACCATTCTAACTTACTTAAAATAGCGTCCTCTGGAGAAACAACAAAGACCTGAACTCCCAATATATTCGCACATATCCGTCTTCTGAATTCTTCAAGACTAAACGCACGGTCTTTACGAATAATGAGATCCGCCTTCCAGCCTGTTTGATAGTCAATCACATTGAATATAGACCGATTCCGAAATGCTTCTTGGGCAGCTTCTGGGCTGACGTAATAACCTTCACTTAATGATTGAATAAATGTATTTAGTTGTCTTGCAGTAGGAGCAATTATCAGATCGATGTCATTAGTTGCCCGTGGTTCTCCATGCAAACTACTTCCAAATGATCCTGAGATCATATAGGGAATTCCAGCATTTTCTAATTTCATCACCAGTCGTGCTAAAAAATCCTTCTGACTCATTAACCTTTTACCGCCGCCCTTTAATGCCCCACCCGGGAGGGTGGGGATGGAGGCGGCTAATGAATTATTTCCTTTTTTCAAGACCCGCCCGGAAGGGCGGGGTCGTTGACCTTAATGTCAGGATAAGCCTGGCGGAACAATTGTTCTCCTATTGCTAGTCGAAGAGCAGCTAATCGTACCATATTATCATTGTACTCTGGATGTCGCTGTCGGACTCCAGATTGTATAGTCGCTCGAAGTCCATCACTTAATTCAATAGCCATATTTGCACGCTCTTCAATACCTATCTTCCGGAAAATTGAGAATTGGATACGAATAGCCTCTAATGTTGTGTCTCTCGGAACTATATTTAAATCCATTACTATACTCTGGATAATGTTATGTCTCTGTGTGATGGCAGATAATGGTTCCGGGCTAAAAGAAGCGCGGAGCAATTTAAGCGCTGGCCGTTCCGTGTTATAAGAAGTTACAGCAACCATCCTTATTTTAACAATCCAAAAATTCCCATTGACCCAATGTGGGAATTATATTAATATAATATAGCAAGGAGGTGGTCAATATGCAAAATAATATTAAAATTAACGATGACTTCCAAGAGATAG
>JAUWZC010000139.1 GCA_030615565.1 Desulfobacteraceae bacterium
TTTTTTTGGTAAAGGCGATGGCCTCATCATAACAGGCCTGGGCGATACCAGTGGCAATTGCTCCCACTGTGATGCGACCTGTTTGCAATACGGTAAGATGTTGAGCAAATCCCTTGTCAATATCTCCTAAAAGGGAACCCCTTGGAACACGACAGTTATCGAAGAAAAGCTCATGTGTGGCACCGGCGTGCATAGCCATTTTTTCATATTTTTGGCCTACCTTAAAACCTGGGGCATCTTTGGGAACAATAATGGTAGAGATGACTGTTTTTCCATCTGATTCTCTTTGGGTCTTGGCCGTTATTATCACGATGGAGGCATTATCCAGATTGGTATTGGTAATAAATTGTTTTGAACCGTTAATAATCCATTCATCACCTTTGAGTACCGCAGTTGTTCTAAGGCTTGCAGAATCGGAGCCGGCCTCAGATTCAGTCAGGCCGTAGGCACCAAGCTCTATGCCTTGAGCGATGGGTATAAGCCATCTCTGTTTTTGCTCTTCTGTGCCAAATAGAAGGAGTTCTTGGCCCACAATACTTGAACTTGCATCCAGAATAATCCCTAATAGAATATCAGCCCTTGAGAGCTCTTCAATGCAGAGGTGCAGACCAACCCAGTCTCCTGCGGAACCACCGTATTTTTTCGGAAAGGGAATGCCCATCATTCCCAACTCTGCCATCTGCGCCACAATATCATAAGGGTGTTCACCTGTGCGCTCTATCTCTTCAGCCCTTGGGGCAACTACCTCTCTGGCGAACTTACGGGTCATATCTCTGATCGCCTTCTGTTTTTTGCTGAGGTGAAAATCCATAATTATCTTTGTTTAATTAATCGCCATATGAATTGCACCAAAACAGTCTATAGCACTACCTAAATCTGAAATGATTAGGTTTTGTTATTAATGTAGTGTTGTAGGCAAATCAAGCCAAAAAAAGTGATTGGTTGAGATTACTTTTACTAATCACATTAACTCTCTGGCAATAACTAACCTCTGCATCTCTGAGGTTCCTTCTACAATCTCAAATAATTTTGCCTGCCTAAAATATCTGGAGATAGGATATTCATCCAGATATCCAAATGGGCTGAAAATTTTCAAAACTTCAGTGGCTATTTTTGTTGCAGTTTCTGAGGCATATAATTTGGCAAAGTGGGCCTCCAATCTGTGCCTTTCCCCCTGATCCTTAAGCCAGGCTGCCTTAAGGTACATGTTCCTGGAAAGTTCAATCCTCATGGCGATATCAGCCAGTTTAAAGGGGACTCTCTGAGATTCAAGAAAAGATCGAGGACTATGAGATCTCTGTCTGTAAAAGGTGATGGCCTCATCATAACAGGCCTGGGCGATACCCGTCGACATTGCAGCTATACTGATACGACCAGTTTCCAATACAGCAAGGTGTTGGGCAAACCCTCTGTTTATGTTTCCTAAAAGGAAATCTCTTGGAACACGACAGTCATCAAAGAAGAGCTCATGTGTGGCACCGGCGTGCATAGCCATTTTTTCATATTTTTGGCCTACCTTAAAATCTGGGGCATCTTTGGGAACAACAATGGTAGAGATGACCGTTTTTCCATCTAAATCCCTTTGGGTTTTGGCCGTTATTATCACAATGGAGGCATTATCCATTCCGATATTGGTAATAAATTGTTTTGAGCCATTAATAACCCACTCTTCACCTTTAAGTACGGCAGTTGTTTTAATACCCGCAGCATCTGAACCGGCGTCAGGTTCTGTCAGGCCAAAGGCGCCGATCTTTGTACCCTGGGCAATTGGGACCAACCATTTCTTCTTTTGGTCTTCTGTACCAAATACATAAATCTCTTGACCGGTGACACTGATTGTTACATCCAGCAAGGCGCCAAAAGTTGCGTCACCCCGGGATAACTCTTCGATGCAGATATGCATGCCAACCCAATCACCACTGCTGCCACCATACTTTTTCGGAAAGGGGATACCCATTATACCTAATTGAGCCATTTTGTCTATAATATCATATGGATACTCACCGGTACGTTCCATCTCTTCCGCCCGGGGCGAAATGACTTCATTGGCGAAATGCCTTGACATTTCACGGATCATCTTATGCTCGTCACTTAGGTCAAAATTCATGCTATTTCCTCGCAAGTTTTACTCTTGTATGTCTGCGAAGCGTGTGAGTTGTGGCTGTAAGAAGGGGAGTTCACTTTGAGTTAAACAGGACTTCCAACCAGTCAATTTTATTACGAATTATGTATTAGTATAGTGTTTCATTAAAAAGTTGTCATTGCGAGTGTTAGCGAAGCAATCTCGTGGCGTATTTTGTGAGCCTTGTTGAGATTGCTTCGTCGCTTTGCTCCTCGCAATGACGTGTTGTTTGCAATGTTATTTTGGAATCATACCACTAGTTCCTAGGTGTAAAAGTGAGAACAATCCCCTCAACGCCTCCTTCTGCATCGTTATATGGCAACAATTTGTAGCCAATCGAAACCTCTTTCTCAATGAGATCCATATCGGCTTCATCAGGATTAACTCCAAGGACATTACCAACTACCCAGGGGCCATCCTCCAATTCCATCATGGCAACAATGTAAGGCGTATCAAATCCCCTTGGACCCACACGAATCACCGTGAATGTCTTGGTCTTCCCTTTGTTGGAAATAGGAGTTATCTCCAAGTTAGAACTACCACAAGAGGTACATACACTAATGGGTGGTGTAATAATAATTCCGCACTCCAGGCACCTGAGTCCCAGAAACTTACCCTCTGTTAGCTCCTTTTTGAATTCATTGTAAGTTAATGGATATCGCTTCATTTAATGCCTCCTTAAAACGAGGTTGCAAACTATACTAAAGTCTCCACCAAGCGTATCCACCACTCCGATTTTGGCGCCTTCAACCTGCCTGTCATGACATTCGCCTCGAAGCTGCTTTACAATCTCGTATGTTTGAGCAGCTCCCGTAGCTCCAATAGGATGGCCTTTGGATTTCAAACCCCCAGAGGGATTGATAGGAATCATTCCTTTAAGTGATGTATCTCCACGGTCAACGGCAGCAGCACCCTCACCGAACTCAAAAAAGCCTAAGGCCTCCAGGGCCGCAAGCGCAAACATCTCCTTCATGGACAGTTCAGATATGCCAAATTTGGTCATCCCCACACCTAATACAACCACTTCTCTCATACAAGTCTCCTATTTATGCTTTATAACGACTATATTTAAGACTCCTGCTGGATCTTCTCATTTATTTACCTTTAGATATCGGAAGCTTTTTTCTGCAAAGACCTTCATGCTCTTTGGTCTTCTATGGAAAAAGAATCTCAAAGTAGCGTGCCTCATAGACCAATGCGGATTCCAGGTTTATGCTAGTCCCCTTACTGATGAATGTCTTGATCGTCTTTAAGGCAATAGCCAGCTTTCTTGTCAGTTTGGAAGCAATCTTTTTTGCTTCATCCATAAGGATTTTAGAGATAGCGCCAGGCATGGGATCGAATCAACTCATTGGATCCGATATAGATCTGGATAATCTTTACATCCCGCATGATTTTCTCCACTCCATATTCCTTTGCATACCCATAAGATCCCATAAGCTCAACAGCGTCTGATGATACCTCCATAGCAGCATCCGTGGCAAAGACCTTGGCCATGTGGGAATAATGGATATTCCCCTTGGTGGTCATATTAACCCACGCTGCCCTCTGCCAAAGTAGACGAGCGGCATGTAACTTGGTTTCCATATCAAAGAGCATCGCAGATGCCAGCTCATGTTGATAGAGGGGAATACCGCCGAGTATTCTGGTCTTGGTAAAATCCAGTGCCAGATCAAAGGCCCTTTGTGCAGCACCCAGGGCCATAGATGCAGGTCCTACCCGGTTGTATATAAGGGTTCTCTCTAAGATCTTGACACCTTCTCCCACCTTACCCAGCATGTTATCCTTAGGTACCCGGACGTTGTCAAAGATAATCTCACCGTTTCGGTCCGCATGATGTCCCATTTTCAACTCGTTTTTCCCAAAAGAAAGTCCCGGTGTACTGGCTGTCACAGCAACCAGAAGTGAGCCCTCTTCACCTAATTTTGGGTCTGTGGTACAGACAACCACGTAAAGAGAGGCGATATCAAAATTACTGGGCCACATCTTTCGGCCATTCAATACAATTTCATCACCATCTATTTTGGCAATAGTTTGTACTGTTTTAAAACCCATTGCAGGATCTTCAACATCTGTTCCTCCGGATGGTTCGGTTGCTGCCATGCAGCACAAATGAGCCTCTTCTGTGGAAGCAAGTTTTGGAAACCACTCATCCCTAAGTCCTTGGCTACCCCTCATCAGAATTGCAGTTTGAGCCCACCAGCTGGCACCTATAGCACAGCCGATACCCACATCACCATAGGAGAGGTTTTCCAAAACGATGTTGGCCTCTATACCGCGACCACCTCCTCCCCCGTATTCCTTTGGAGCCACTGTTCCCAAAATACCAATCTTGGCAGCCTTCTTGAATATTTCATCTGCCAATTTTCCCTCTAAATCGTTTTCAAACTCCAGGCAGACAGGGATGATCTCATTTTTAGTAAATTTCTTCACCATATCTTCCAGGATCTTCTGTTCTTCCGTGTATGAAAACTCTAACATTTTTTGCCTCCTTTCTGTCAGGGTTTTTTACCCCATAAAGTTGTTAAGCATTTTCTTTTACTTAACCAGGAAATAACATCTCTCCTAAGGCCATCCTACAGAGCTCTGTTATAAAGATTGGTTTCAATCCTTGCTCACCGGCCTGTTTTCCTAAAAACATTTGACAAAAAGGGCAGAGGAATACCATGGCCTCGGCTCTCACATCAACAGCATCCTTAAGATTCATATCTTGAAATCGTTTACTTCGCTCCGGATTAATGCGTTCAAGCACGCCCATGCAACAGAGGGCTTCTTCCTTGTCGTACTTTCTTTTCAGGCGTTCAACCCCAATAAGTTCAAATAGATCATCCAGGATATGTTCTATTTCCGGCACAAACCTTGAGGCACATGGCCTCTGGAAGGCTATCTTTTTGTTGAGAGGAACTATGCTCTCTCTATGATTCTTCAAATAGTCCCGCATGTATTCAATTATATGGGTGGCCTTAAATGGGACATTAATGCCAAACTCTGCCATCTTAGACAACATAGAATAGCAGTCAGCATGAATAAAGACAATTTCTTTTGCCCCAATAGCCCCCAGATTGTTGACAAACTTCCGGGCATTTTCCTCAAGCGGACTGACCATGCCTATGTGCACGAAGCCGAGATAACAGAAGTAATCCCCTCCCTTAGCTATAGTCATCCCCTCAAACATCTTCCCATCAAGGGCGCTATCAGGGATCCACTGTTCCATAACACAAAGGGAAAGGGCTGGTTTGGATTTATCATCCATGATAAGCTCGGTTGGGAGTGTTCCACCTGAGGCCATCCATTTTACCATCTTTTCCGGTATCGGCAAGGACTTGTTTTCCTCCTGCATCCGATTTATCAGGTCAAATGGATTTGCTTCTGTAGGACAGTACTCATTGCAGGCACAACAGGTTATACATTCCTTGAGAATTTCAGCAGGCTTTCCATCTATGAGATCGGTTATCTGTTGAACTGCCTTCTCTCTATCGTAGTCCACATATTGACAGCGTACCAAACAGTCCCCACATAGATCGCATTTCGATTCATTCCACATGGTTATCCCTCCTTTTTGTCAAAAAAAGAACTCTTACACCACTAACCTCTTACCTTCCCTTGAAAACAATCGTCATTTAGCCCATACATCTTTCTAAATCTCTCCAACTGAAAATAACATTAAAAACAACAACACCTGAAGTGACAACAGCCATAGCCTGGGCTTTACCTGTTGTCTCAGTAATTCCCTCTTAACCGGTTACTTCTTTTCCGAATAGGGTCCGCGCTATGATCATTTTCTGAATCTCGTTGGTGCCCTCATATATCTCCGTGATTTTACAGTCCCTATAAATCTCTTCAACTTTATAAGTGGATTTGTCATGCTCTAATAGCCTCATGAAACCGTAGCCACCAAATATTTGAACTGCCTCTCTCGCCATTTCCACCGCTAGCTGT
>JAUWZC010000273.1 GCA_030615565.1 Desulfobacteraceae bacterium
AAGGGATGATTCTCAAATTTGTGCTTAAGTTTTCAAGGTCTACTTTGCCTTGGGTTGATGGTTGACCAAAACCATACCCAGTGTCACTAAGGCGAGTGCCACAATAAGGCCTGGATTAATTGCCTCGCCCAGGATCAGGGCTCCGCTTATGAACACACCAAAGACTGGAGTGAAAAAAGAAAAGGCGTGGAGGAGACTGACAGGGTAACGGTGAATGAGTTCGAACCAGAGGAGATAGCTGAGGAAAGCAACTACGATACACTGATAAAACACTGAGAAGCCTGTAGTCAAGGAAAAGCCGGACAAAATGGGGTCTTCCATGATGATACTCATAAGGAATAACGGGGGTGCAGAAAAGAGGACCTGGTAGAAAAGGGTCTGCAAGGGCACGGTCTGGTAGGATAAATATTTCTTTAAATAGACAGTCGTAGACCCCCAAATCGCGCCGCCGGCAAGGACCATTAGATCACCAGTCAAAGCACTGAGGGAAAAAGAGCCCAGATCTCTCATGAACAGGGCAACCACACCAGCAAAGGCCAAGATGAGGCCTGCGGCTTTCCAGGGATTGAGCCGGTCGCCTTTAAGAAAGAAATGCGCTTCCAGGGCCACAAAGAAGGGAGCGGTGTAAAGGAGTATATAGGTTCTGGAAGCCAGAGTGTATCCGAGTCCCACATAGATGAAGCCGAACTCAGAACCGAATAAAAGTCCGATTATGATTCCGTGAAGTAGGACACTTTTGGAAGGAAAAATAGTAATCCCTTTGGCCTTCATCCAGATGTAAATGCATAAACTTGCCACGAGAGAGCGCAGCCCGGCCATGAACAGAGGGGCTAGCTCTCGGGCTCCGATCTTAATGATGGCCATGTTAGCTCCCCAGATCATAGCGAGACCCAAGAGAACAGCTATCGGTTGCCAGCGAAGTTGTGCTTGGTACATAGCGGCTATTCTGTTTTAAATAGTCAACGACCCCGCCCTTCCAGACGGGGCTTGAAAAAAGGAAATAATTCATTAGCCGCCTCCATCTCCACCCTCCCGGGTGGGGCATTAAAGGGCGGCGGTAAAAAGTGCTTTTCGGCTAAAGCAGAATAGGAAAAATACGGTTGTGTGTCAAGTTTACATAGACCTATGATGTTGTGGGGAAGGAGGGAGGATCAAATTTATTTAGAGAGTAATTTTAGAAAACGAGAGTTTTAAAATATTGTTCCTCAAGAAAGGAATAATAGAAGAGATGAAAGCTAGTTTAAAAATTCACAATATATTGTGCTTCGTTTCAGCGCCTGTAAAGTTATTACTTCATGCCAAATGCAAATACCCAAAAACAATTCAATTTTATTGAAGCTTAGATCTGGAAACATAAAATAACCATCCCTTTTGGAACTCTAATGAAGATATCCTTTTCGTTATAATTTAAACTTCCCTTTGAAATAGGTATCCTTGACAGTTTTTGCCTTTTCTTTGGCCCATGTCTCTAATCCCATTTTTTTAATCAGGCACAAATTAAAAACCTTTGTGTTATGTGGGAACTGGGATGCTTTGTCAGCATAAGGGTGAAGATGGTCGCATGGAAACTCAGAACAATCACAGCAAAAATTGATCCCCCTATTCTCGCTACATTTATAAACACTACATGGCTCAGTCATATTAAGAAAAGCTATTGTCCCGTTTTCATTCCGACATCCTCCACATACTGCCTTTTTAAGTGGAATATTCAACCTTTCAGCTATTACATTGCGCAATTTCTCGTTTTTATTTGCCAAATACATTGGACAATTAAAACAATCCAATCCACATGGTGCTGTCATCTGTGTATAATCCATGATTACCTCCATTTATTCTTAAGCTATATATTGCAATTGATTCATACTATCGAAATTGAAGAATAGTTTGCAGAATCTAAAACCCACAGTCTAAAAACTTTCATTGAAGAATAACTTTATCATTACATTATCAAATTCCGGAGGCTGAGGTCGAATCAAGTGTAGAATGCACAGACTGCATGTGCTTTTCAAAACCACAACACTATAATATTTATATGGCGCTCGGCTATATAGTAATAGTGCTAAAAAACCATTGGAACATACCCCTCTTTGATAAGATCGGATATTATTGTGCCAACATAATCTACCTTCAACCCAAGATCCTCTATCTTTTCAGAGATGCCGTCACGGTCGGAGATAAACTTGCAAGCTATGGGTTTTTCAACTGCACAAATCTCCTTGGCAATTTGGGCGATATCTTCATCTTCAACAAGGAGGCGCTCAGATGGACCAAAAAAGATAACTTTGACGTTATCGATCCAACCTTCACTCATTGACCTATGCGCATACATCAGCCCTGTTAATGCTTTCTCATTTTCACTAGTAGATATGATCACCAATAATTTAGAACTCATATTAATCCTCCTTTGCAAAGTTATCCCAGCTTCCCTCCTCCATGGTGGAAAGCTCCATATATTGTATAGTTTTCATCAACCTCATTTTTATGTATTTTTGCCACAGCCTTCATCTACCCATCGAACACTTCAGTTAAAAGTTACATACGGTAGCCTTTGATTTTTTTATCAAAATAAACAAGGGCACTCCATTATAAATCGATGAAATGCCCTTTTTCGCGTCAGAACAATTAGCTAAACTACAGTGACATTCACTGCAGAGGGGCCCTTTTTACCTTGCTCTATGTCAAAGGTAACCTGGTCGCCTTCTCTGAGAGACTTGAAGCCGTTCCCATTGATTCCTGAATGATGAACAAACACATCAGGACCGTCTTCTTGCTCAATAAAGCCGTAGCCCTTGCGGTCATTAAACCACTTCACGGTTCCATTAGCCATAGCGACAACCTCCTTTCAAATAAATTCTCATGGTTCCAAACTTCAG
>JAUWZC010000023.1 GCA_030615565.1 Desulfobacteraceae bacterium
CAGAATAGTACATGCCTCTTCCCCGCTATCTGCACAACTCACCGAGTAACCTTCCTTGGTCAATAAAATCTCAAGGAATTCCCGCATACTTAATTCATCATCAACTACGAGGATTGAATTCATCGGACTCCCAAACAATCCTACCGCCCACCATGGTTAGCATTGCCTTACCTTTCATCTTCTGGCCAATAAAAGGTGAATTATGGCTTTTTGATTTAAAGCTGTCCTTCTCTATCACATATTCGTTATTTAGGTCTATTATTGTTAAATCTGCCTCTTTGCCCTCTTCAAGAGTGCCACCTTTTATGCTGAGAATAGAGGCAGGATTATAGGAAAGCTTTGCTATAGCTGTAGATAAGTCCACCACCCCTTCCCTTACTAAGGCCAAGGTAAGGGGTAAAGCCGTCTCTAGGCCTATTATACCAAACGCAGCCTTATCAAACTCTACATCTTTCTCTATTTCACTGTGGGGAGCATGATCAGTTGCAATAACATCTATTACACCCTCAGAAAGTCCTCTTTTTATGGCCTCTGCATCTTTGGGTTCCCTTAATGGGGGATACATCTTGGCATTAGTATCAAAGCCGATCACAGCTGTGTGATCAAGGCTGAAATAATGGGGAGCTGTCTCAGCTGTCACAGGAATGCCTTCTTCTTTGGCTTGTCTAATAAATTTAACTGACCCTTCGGTACTAACATGAGCAATATGAACAGGATATCCAGTTAACTTTGCTAAAAGTATCTCCCTTGCCACCATTATCTCCTCTGATGCCGCTGGAATCCCCTGTAAACCTAGCTGGGTAGAAATAGCCCCCTCATGCATGACACCATTATTTGACAGATCAAAATCCTGACAATGTGAAATAACCGGCAGATTAAAAAACCATGCGTATTCAAGTGCCCTCCTCATGAGTTCACTGTTTGTAACTGGCCTCCCGTCATCAGATACTGCTACAGCACCTGCCTGCTTAAGGTCACCAAATTCAGTTAATAACTCGCTCCTCGAACCCATGCTTATAGCAGCAACTGGATAAACCCTTATCAAGTTAGCCTTTCTCGCCCTCTCCAATATAAATTCCGTAACAGATCGTGAATCATTTATAGGACTTGTATTAGGCATACATGCCACAGCAGTAAATCCCCCTGTAGCAGCAGCTTGGCTTCCGGTGGCAATTGTTTCTTTGTACTCCTCCCCTGGCTCCCTGAAGTGGACATGCATATCAATAAGACCAGGAGTGATTATCATTCCAGATGCATCTATTATCTTTACATCCATATCATTAGTAGGATTAAATTCCCCAGGGGGAAGGAGACCTTCGATCTTTCCCCTTTTTATAACAATATCCAGTTTCTTTTTTTCTCCTTTGCGAGGATCTACTAATTCTCCGCCCTTAATCCAGGTTATCACCCTTACTCCCCCCAATTAATAAATAAAGAAGGGCCATTCTTATGGCTACACCATTGCTCACCTGATCAAGGATCACGGAAAAGGGACCATCAGCCAAATCTCCTGTTATTTCAACACCCCTATTGATAGGCCCTGGATGCATTATAATGACATCCTTTTTTGCCACTTTTATGAGATCCTGATTTAAACCAAAAAAAATAGAATACTCTCTCAGACTTGGAAATAAGATTCCTTTCTGCCTTTCAAGTTGAATCCGCAACATCATGATAACATCTTTATTTTTTAATGCCTTTGCTGGATCTAAGACCACTTTTACTCCTAATGATTCAGCATCAACTGGAATCATGGTTGGGGGGCCCGATATTGTCACTTCCGCACCCATTTTCCTTAAGCCTATTATATCAGACCTTGCTACCCTGCTGTGAGCTATATCGCCAATGATAACAACACGTAATCCCTTTATCCTGCCCTTTTTTTTCCTAATAGTAAATAAATCAAGCAATGCCTGGGTGGGATGCTCATGGGTTCCATCTCCCGCATTTATTACCCCTGAATCAACATATCGAGCTAAAAGATGTGGGGCACCACTGGAAGAATGTCTAATGATAATAATATCTGGATTCATTGCCTGAAGATTCCGAGCAGTATCAATGAGTGTCTCTCCCTTTACCATACTGCTGTCTGTTGCTGAAAGACTTAATGTATCTGCACTCAATCTTTTAGCAGCCATTTCAAAAGATGCCTTTGTTCTGGTACTTGGCTCATAAAAAAAATTGACAATACTTTTACCTCTTAATGTTGGGACCTTTTTTATATCTCTGGAGGAGATCTCCATCAACGAATCAGCAGTATCCAATATAAGATTTATATCGCTAACTGACAGTTGATCCATTCCCAGTAGATCTTTATGATTAAATCTATACATTTATATAAAAGTGCCTAAAGCCCGCCCTGGCGCGACGTGCTTAAATCAAACTATTAAGATTATAAGGTGCTATGTGCTCTTATCAACCTATTAAAATTATAGGCCAGGCCTGCCCGCCATCCGGCAGGCGGGTCTGGGCCAGGGTGAACTAAAGTTAAAAGTGCCTAAAGTTAAAGAGAATCTGTTGTCCGTTGTACCGCAATGATTATCTTTTTGACAACGTACAACTGACAACAAACAATGACTATTGTGTAAAAAAAGACCCCTTCCTAATAAATCAGAAAAGGGGCTTTTTTTAGAAAAAAATTTATTTTTCTTTTGAGCTTCAATCTTTTCTCTTTTCTGCTCAACATTTTCTCTTTATGGCTTCTCTACCCTCTCCTTTTCATCTTCAGAAACTCGCATTTTTCCTTTAGAGGTGAGCTTTTTATCTGAAACCTTCTCGGGAATCTTTTTTTCACCCTTTACACCTTTTCTGGTTGTTTTTCCTGGCTTTTTCCCCTCATGTGCCAGTAATAACTGGATAATTACTAAAGGTGCATTATCACCACTCCTATGACCTGTCTTTAAAATCCTGATATAACCACCCTGGCTGTCTAAAAGACGATCCTTCATCTGATCAAATAATTTATGGGCAACAGATTTATCCATAAAATAGGAAAGTGCCTGACGTCTTGCATGAAGATCCCCTTTTTTGGCTAAGGTAATCATTTTCTCAGCAATAGGCCGTAATGCCTTTGCCTTTGCATGTGTTGTTGAAATCTCCTCATGTTGAAAAAGAGAAGTGATCAAGTTTCTTAAAATAGCTCTTCGATGAGCGGAGTCACGGCCCAATTTTTTCCCTGCCTTTCTGTGTCTCATTGATCTTGATCCTCTTTCTTCTCTTCCTCTCCTTCCTCTTCTTCCTGTTGGGGGAATGGGAAATCTTCCAGTTCCATGCCAAACTGAAGATCCATTTCCTCCAAAATTCCCTTTATCTCATTCAGGGACTTTCTTCCAAAATTCTTGGTCTTCAGCATTTCGCTTTCTGTCTTCTGAACCAACTCATAAATATACTTTATATTAGCATTCTTTAGGCAATTAGATGAACGTACAGAAAGTTCAAGCTCGCTTACAGCTCTAAAGAGATTTTCATTTATCTTCTCTTCCTCCTCTTTTTCCTCTTTTTCTACTTCTTCTTCCTCCTCTTCCTCAAAATTTATAAAATGTGTAACCTGTTCCTTTAAAATTTTTGCAGCAAAGGCTAACGCATCTTGTGGGTTTACAGTTCCATCTGTCCAGATCTCTAAGGTCAACTTATCATAATCAGTCCTCTGCCCGACCCTTGCATTACCAACTACATAACTAACTCTCCTGACCGGTGAAAAAAGAGCATCTATAGATATTACCCCGATTGGTTGATCTTCTGCAACATTCTTTTCTGTAGGAACATAGCCTCGCCCAGTTTTAACCAACATTTCTGCATGCAAAATAGCATCTTTATTGAGGGTGGCTATATGCTGATCTGGATTCATTACCTCCACCTTCCCGTCACATATTATATCGCCAGCCTTTACTACCTTTTCCCCCTTTGCATCGATGAAGACTTTGATTTCTTCTTCCTCATCAATAACATTAAGATTTACTCCCTTCAAATTTAAGATGATATCAATTACATCTTCTTTTATCCCAGAAATAGTGGTAAATTCGTGAGGTACACTGTCAAATTTAACAGAAACAATTGATGCCCCCTGGAGAGACGACAGGAGAATTCTCCTTAATGAATTACCGAGAGTAATTCCGAAACCTCTCTCCAATGGCTCACAAATAAATTTCCCATAGAAATCAGTGAATGTTTTGGTTTCGATCTCTATCATTTTAGGTTTTATCAAATCTCTCCAATTTTTTTGAAATAGCTTTTTCATAAATATAAATTACCTCAAAGAAGGTGCCTAATTTCCCACATCCATAACTTTAGGCACTTTAAGTACTTTAGTCACTTTAGCTCACTTATTTGGAGTATAGCTCAACTATAAGTTGCTCATTAATAGGCATGGTCAACTCTTCACGATTGGGATAGGCCTTAACTATCCCACGAAAATTATCTCCATCAACCTCTAACCATGTAGACATCTCTCGTCTAACAAGCGTCTCCTTTGCCTCCAGTATAACAGGGATCTTACGGCTCTTCTCTTTTACCTCTACTACATCCCCTTTTCTCACCTGGTAAGAAGGTATATTTACCTTCCTTCCATTCACAGTGAAATGATTATGTCTAACTAGCTGCCTTGCCTGATCCCTGGAGGAGGCAAATCCCATCCGAAATACAATGTTGTCCAATCGACGTTCTAATAATACCAAAAGATTTGTACCTGTAATGCCCTTTTGCCTATCAGCTTTTACGTAATACCTTCGAAACTGCTTTTCTAATATCCCATAGATTCTCTTTGCTTTTTGTTTTTCTCGCAACTGTATACCGTAATCAGAGATCTTTCCTCCTCTCCTTTGTCCATGTTGACCCGGAGCATAAGAACGCCGTTCAAAACCACACTTGTCAGTATAGCACCTATCACCTTTTATGAATAATTTAAGATTTTCACGCCTGCACAGCCGGCATACAGCCTCATTATATCGAGCCAACAGTTCTCCTCCTTACACTCTTCTCCTCTTTGGGGGCCTGCAACCATTATGAGGAATTGGGGTCACATCCCTAATCATGGTAACGGAAAAACCGTCCATCTGCAGTGCCCTTAAGGCCGCCTCTCTTCCCACTCCAGGACCCTTAACCCGAACTTCAGCAGTTTTTAACCCCATTGCCATTGCCTTCTTTAATGCACTCTGAGCGGCTAATTGGGCAGCAAAAGGGGTGCTCTTCCTGGAACCTTTAAAGCCTACCTGTCCCGGACTCGACGAGGCTATTACGTTACCATTCATATCAGTAATGGTAACAATAGTGTTATTAAAAGTAGATTGAATATGGACAATCCCATTAGAGATAATCTTCTTCTCTTTTTTACCTTTGCTGACCTTTCCCCTATCCCCGACCATTATCCCTCCGCAGGTTTATTTTCTACGTCTTCCAATTATCCTTCTCGGTCCCTTCCTTGTTCTCGCATTCGTATGGGTTCTCTGACCTCTTGCTGGAAGACCTTTTCTGTGTCTTAATCCCCTATAGCATCCCATATCCATCAGGCGCTTTATATTCATGGATACTTCACGTCTCAGGTCTCCTTCAACCCTAAAGGATTCATCAATAATCTTTCTTATTTTTGTTACTTCCTCTTCACTCAGTTGATCTGATTTGGTATCAAATTCCACTCCAGCCATCTGTAAAATCTTTCGAGAATTACTTCTACCTATTCCATAAATATAGGACAAAGCTATCTCAATTCTCTTTCTTTTTGGTAAATCAACACCAGTAATTCTGGTCAATGGATTCTCCTTAAAAAAATCCTAAATAATCTTTGATTTGTAATTCTTAAATATCTAGCCCTGCCTCTGTTTATGCCGAGGATTATCACAAATCACCCTGAGTACACCTTTTCTTTTAACTATCTTGCAATTCTTGCATCTCTTCTTTATAGATGACCTAACCTTCATAATCTATCTCACGCTCCTTAACCCCTTTTTCATAAAACCCTCATAATGCCTAGTCAATAAATGACTCTCAATCTGGGTAATAGTATCCATACCTACACCCACCACAATCAAAAGGGCTGTTCCTCCAAAATAGAAAGGAACATTTAGCCTGTAAATTAAGATTTCAGGTAAAATACAGACAATGGAAACGTAAATGGCTCCGCTGAATGTTATCCTTGTAAGTACTCGGTCAATATATTCGGCCGTACTTCTACCAGGCCTGATACCAGGGATAAATCCACCATACTTTTTCATGTTATCTGCAACCTCAGTAGGATTAAAATGAATGGCCGTGTAAAAATAACAAAAGAAAATGATAAAACCTACATAAATTAAGGAATAAATAGGCCTACCTGGTGCCAAGGAACTTACAATGAATTGAAGCCAGCCAATCTGCTTAACATTTAAGAAACCTGCAATTGTAGCTGGAAACATAATAATAGAAGAGGCGAATATTGGGGGAATGACACCAGCAGTATTAACCTTTAATGGAAGATGGGTGCTTTGCCCCCCATACATCTTTCTGCCTATAACCCTTTTTGCATACTGGACTGGTATCCGTCTCTGACCTCTTTCAACGAAAATAATAGCCCCAACAATGGCTATCATAAAAACAACTAAAAGAAGTCCAAAAAAAGGACTCATCTCTCCTGTACCCATCAGGCGAAATGAATTGCCTACAGCTAAGGGTAACCCGGCCACTATCCCAGAAAAGATGATTAATGAAATACCATTTCCAATACCCCTCTCTGTTATCTGCTCACCAAGCCACATCAAAAAAGTTGTACCAGCAGCTAACGTTATCATGGTCATAAGCCTAAAGCCCCAACCTCCTATTGGAACAATCAAGGCTCCTTCAGGGCTTGTCATGCTCTCAAGACCTACTGATATGCCAAGACCTTGTATGAGACTTAGCATTACTGTCCCATAGCGTGTATACCTTGTAATCTTTTTCCGCCCAGCCTCTCCCTCCTTTTTCAATTTCTCCAAATGGGGAACTACCACTGTGAGAAGCTCTAGAATAATGGCTGCACTTATGTAAGGCATTATGCCTAAGGCCATAACCGACAGCCTGCGTAAAGCCCCACCTGAAAACATATCAAAGAGACCAAACAATGTGCCAGCTCTTTCAGTAAAGAATGCAGCCAAAGCTGCTGAATCAATACCAGGTGTTGGAATATGACACCCAAGCCTGTAAACGGCCAGCATTAAAAGGGAAAAAATTATCCTTTTTTTAAGTTCAGGGATCTTTGCTATATTTTGAAAACCGCCAATCATTTTTAACCTATCTCAACCTTACCACCAGCAGATTCAATCTTTTCTTTTGCTGCCTGGCTGACTTTATTAACCTTTATCTTTAAAGGATAAGATATATCCCCTTCCCCCAAAAGCTTAACTGCGCGAGCCTTTTTTAACAACCCACTTTTTAGCAATGTGTCATTGTTAATTAATTCACCTGACTTAAAATACTTGAGATCCTTTATATTAATAATCTCATACTGTTTCTTAAAAATATTTGTAAAGCCCCGTTTCGGAATTCTTCTCTGTAAAGGCATTTGCCCACCTTCAAATCCTAAATGGACTCCTCCACCAGAACGCGAGTTTTGCCCTTTTGTTCCTCGACCTGCGGTCTCCCCGCTTCCTGAGCCTTTTCCCCTACCGATTCTTTTTCTCTTTTTCCTAGAACCTTTTGTTGGTATCAATTCATTCAACTTCATATAGACTCCTGCAAATCCATCCTTGCTCAGGTCAGTATTTCTTCTGCAGTTTTCCCCCTTGATCTTGCTATCTCCTCTGGGGTTCTCAAGGACATAAGTCCATTAAGGGTAGCCTTAACCAAATTATGGGGATTATGTGAACGTAAGCATTTGCTAACAATATTCTTGACACCGGCCACCTCTAAAACTGCCCTGACGGCTCCCCCAGCTATAATACCAGTTCCAGGGCGAGCTGGCTTAAGCAGAACAGAACTTGAACCACAAACACCGATTACCTCATACGGAATAGAATCTTTGAGAAGTGAAACCGGCCTCATATCCTTTTTGGCCCTTTCCCCTCCCTTTCTTATAGCCTCTGGTACTTCATTTGCCTTTCCAAGTCCAGCACCTACCATGCCTTTACCATCACCAACAACTAATATAGCACTGAAGGAAAACCTGCGGCCTCCTTTTACAACTTTCGCAACTCTATTAATAAAAACAACCTTCTCAATTAACTGTACATCTTCATCTTCTTTAATCAATTACTTCTCCTTAATCTCTAAATCAACGTCCCTTGCAGGTGGATTTATTCTCGTTAATTGTATTTTATAACAAACAACGAGAAACCAGAAACAAGTGACTAAAATTTTAGGCCATTCTCTCTTGCCGCATCAGCAAGTGCTTTAACCCTCCCATGAAAGAGAAAGCCATTCCTGTCAAAAACAACCTCCTTAATACCCTTTTCTACCCCTTTCTTTCCAATGGCCTCGCCAACCAATATCGCACCTTTTGTGTTACCGCTGATACCCTCTGCTTTTGATCTAAGATCCTTAGAGATTGTCGAAACTGTTAATAATGTTCTCCCTGTACTGTCGTCTATGATTTGAACATAAATATGTCTTGCTGTCTTAAAAACAGTCAAACGTGGTCTTTCGGGCTTCCCTTCTATTTTCTTTCTAACCCTCTTTTTCCTTTTCAAACGAGCCAATCTCTTGTCTTTGATATAGATCATTTATTGTGTCTGTTGGGTTTATTGGATTTTAGTTTGGGTTTGTTGGATTCATTTTGTTAACATTCACCCTGTGGAATTCCCGCTTTGCGAGACCCCCTTCGGGGGATTCCACAGGGCAGGTAAACACAAGAAACTCAACAAACTCAAGAAATTATTCTACGCTTTTGCTCCTGTTTTTCCTGCCTTTCGTTTAACCCTTTCTTCAAGATATTTAATCCCTTTTCCTTTGTACGGCTCTGGGGTTCTAAAACTTCTAATCTTGGCTGCAGTAATCCCTAAAAGTTCCTTATCTATCCCACTCAATATTACCTTATTCTTCTGATCAAGCTGAACCTTTATCCCCTTTGGAATCTCATATGTAATAGGATTTGAATAACCCAGATTAAATATCAACTGATTGCCTGAAAGCTCAACCTTATATCCTACACCGATTATCTCAAGGGTCTTATTAAATCCTTCGTTAACGCCTAAAACCATATTGGCTATCAGCGAGCGAAAAAGACCAAAAAGTGATTTAGATTCTTTTGAGTTATCTGAAATTAATAACAATATCTGTGAATTATTTATATTTAATTCTACTTTAGGATGAATAAAGCGGCTTAATTCGCCTTTAGGTCCTTTGACAGACAATATTCCGCCATCAAACTTAACCTCTACCTCTTTCGGCACAATAATCGGCTTTTTACCTATCCTTGACATCCCATATACCCTATTTATATTACCTTAGACTTTCTAACGGCGTTTACTACCAAACCGAGCAAATAATCTCTCCCCCTACCCCCATTTTTCTTGCCTCCCTATCTGTCACTATTCCTTTAGATGTTGAAACAATATTAATACCAAGACCATTTAATACCCTTGGGATCTTCTTACACCTTAAATATATTCTGCAGCTTGGCTTACTTATTCTTTTAAGACCTTTAATGACAGAACTTTTATCCTCGCTATATTTTAGATAAATTACAATAATGCCTTGCTTGCTATCTTTAATTATCTTGTAATTCCTTATATATCCTTCAAATTTTAATATCTTAACTATATTAATTTTAATCTTGGAGGAGGGAACTTCCACTTTATCATATGAGGCCATAACCGCATTTTTTATCCTAACTATCATATCCGCAATAGGGTCAGTCATCGTCATTATATATCTCCGTTCGTGCTCACCTACCAACTTGATTTAGTAACACCTGGTATATCACCCCTTAAGGCCAGACTTCTGAAACAAATCCTACAAATCCCAAATTTCCTTAAAAAAGCTCTGCTTCTGCCACAAATAGGGCACCTATTATACTTACGAGTAGAAAATTTTGGATTTCTCTTTGCCTTTGCAATCAAAGATTTTTTTGCCAAAGCAAAACCCCCCTTCTCATTTCCGAAATAACAATCCCATTTTCTCAAGTAAAAAGCGACCCTCTACATCTGTCTTGGCGGTAGTCACGATAGTAATATTAAGCCCCTTGACCCTGTCAATCTTATCATAATTGATCTCTGGAAAGATAATCTGCTCCTTAATACCTAATGTATAATTACCTCGTCCATCAAAGGCCCTATCTGATAAACCTCGAAAATCTCTAACCCTAGGAAGAGCTACATTAAAAAGCTTATCTAAGAAATAATACATCCTCTCCCTCCTTAAGGTAACCATACAACCTATAGGCATCCCTTCCCTAACCTTAAAACTAGCAATGGACCTCTTAGCTCTTGTAACAACAGGCCTTTGTGCACCAATAAGCGCTAATTCCTCTACAGCTGAATCCAGAATCTTAATATTATGTATTGCCTCACCAAGGCCCATGTTAAGAACCACCTTTTCAGGCTTAGGTACTTCCATGATATTTCGATAACCAAACTCTTTGGTCATAATCGGTACAATCTCTCTATGATATTTTTCCTTTAATCGAGACATAGTTTACTTATCTAACATCTCCCCACACTTTTTGCAAAACCTGACCTTACTGCCATCCTCAAGCACCTTTTTGCCTATCCTTGTTGCCTCAGCACATTTTCCACAGACAAGCATAAGATTAGATATATGAATAGGAGACTCTTTTTCAACGATCCCCCCTTTAGCACTTTTACCTCCAGGTTTGGTATGCCTTTTGACCATATTTAGTTTTTCTACTATGGCCCTCTCTTTCTCGGGAATAATCTTCAACACCGTGCCGATCTTTCCCTTTTCTTTGCCAGTTATTACCATTACCTTATCATTCTTTCTTATGTAGAACTTCTTCTTAGCCATAATAGATAATCTTGAAATTAAAGTACCTCAGGCGCGAGAGATATAATTTTCATAAATTTTTTTATTCTTAGTTCCCTGGCTACGGGACCAAAAATTCGTGTTCCAACTGGTTCACTTAGTTGATTGATTAATACAGCTGAGTTATCATCAAACTTTATATATGAGCCATCATCCCGCCTAATCTCTTTAGCTGTTCTTACTATAACTGCCCTTAAAACATCACCTTTCTTTACCTTGCTATTAGGCAAAGATTCTCTAACAGATACCACAATAACATCTCCCACCCTTGCGTATCTTCTCCTTGTACCGCCAAGAACCTTTATACAATAGAGCTTCTTAGCGCCTGAATTATCAGCCACATTTAATATTGTCTCAGCCTGTATCATAATAATTCCTAAGTGAACTAAAGTTTAAAGTGCCTAAAATTTAAACTATAAAAAATGATCTTCTCCATAAGTTTAGCTTAATTTAGGCAGCTATAGCTTTAGGAACTTCTCTAATCCAAAATTTCTAATACCCTCCATTTTTTCAGCTTACTTGTTGGGCGACTTTCAGTTATTCTAACTTTATCACCTATCTGACATCTATTATGGGTATCGTGCACCAAGTATTTTGCCCGGTACCTAATGTACTTTCTGTATTTTTTATGCTTGGCCAATCTTTCAACTAACACCTTCACAGTCTTATCCATCGTGTTATTTAAAACAACACCCATCATCTCTCTTCTTTTACCACGTCTCTTCATCTTATGACTCAGCACTATCTCTCCTGGCATCTTTCTCTTTCAATACAGTTTTAACCCTGGCAATGTCCTTTTTTGTCTTCTTTATAGCAGTATGGTTACTTAATTGGCCTGTCGCCATTTGGAATCGAAGGTTAAACAATTCCATAGCCAACTCCTTTCCCCGTTCCACTAATTCTTGCATACTCAATTCCCGTAATTCCCCTACTTTCACAGTGTTATGAACTCCTACTTAAGAATTTAGTAGCAAATGGTAATTTATGACCAGCCAACCGAAAGGCCTCTTTAGCTACCTCTTTATCAACACCTTCAATCTCATATAAAATCTTGCCAGGTTTTATTACTGCTACCCAAGCTTCAAAATTACCCTTGCCTTTCCCCATTCTTGTTTCAGCAGGTTTCTTAGTTATTGGCTTGTCTGGGAAAACCCTTATCCATATCTTGCCACCCTTTTTAACAGCCCTTGTTATAGCTATCCTTGCTGCCTCTATCTGTCTGGCAGACATAAAACCGCACTCCTTTGCCTGAAGACCAAAATAACCAAACTCAAGATCTGAACCTCTATAGGACTTTCTTCTCATTCGCCCCTTTTGAACATTTCTATATTTAACCTTTTTTGGGCTTAACATAACTCTACCTTTCTATTCCTCTTTATTAGGCCAAATTTCGCCTTTAAAAATGGTTACCTTTACTCCTATTACACCATACGTTGTGAAGGCTTCAGCAAATCCATAATCTATATCTGCCCTGAGGGTATGCAATGGTACTCTGCCTTCCCTATACCATTCTCTCCTTGCCATCTCTGCACCACCCAGCCTACCACTACAGGAAATCTTTATACCCTTAGCACCAAATCTCATAGCTAAATTAACACTCTTCTTCATTGCCCTGCGAAAGGCTACCCGGCGAACTAATTGTATAGCTGTATTTTCTGCAACTAGTTGTGCTTCCACTTCCGGCCTTCTTACCTCTTTAATATCAATAAAAACCTCCCGTTTTATTTTGGCCTCTACTTCCTTCTTTAAATTTTCTATCTCTGCTCCTCTCTTGCCTATTATAATCCCAGGCCTAGATGTATAAATCCTAAGCCTTATTTTGTTAGCAGCTCTCTCGATCTCTATCTTAGATACACTAGCCTGATAAAGCCGCTTTTTTAAAAATCTCCGAATTTCATCGTCTTCTACAACAAGCGAGGCAAACCCAGAACTAGCAAACCATCTGCTATTCCACGTCCTATTAATACCTAACCTTAATCCTACTGGATGTACCTTTTGGCCCACTAAAGCCTCCCTCTAATCTGTCGGTTCTTTATTCCTTACCTGTTTTAATTGCTAATTGATAATTGATAATTGTTAACTGCTAATTGCTAAAGGCTATCTCTCATCAAGAATAATCGTCAGATGGCTTGATCTCCTTCTTATCCTTGTTGCCCTACCCATAGCCCTTGGCCTAAATCGTTTTAAAGTCGGCCCCTCATCAGCAAATATGTGCTTTATAAGCAAATTATCCACATCGATATCGGGATATTGGCTGGCATTAGCAACAGCAGAATTGATTAACTTACGTAGAATAGAGGCCCCCCTTTGTGGAGCAAAGGCTAATAAGTTTAGTGCTTCTTCAACCTTTTTCCCTCTTATCTCCGTCATAAGCAATCGCATCTTCCTCGGAGATATTCTTATGTACTTTGCAATAGCCTTGATTTCCATGACCTAAATAAACATATTGGAAATTCTATAACCTACATATATTATTGACTTTTCCTATCAATCAATCTAAGTTATCCATATGTTGGCCTAAAGCCCCCAATTTCGTTTCTCTCTGCCTACCTCTTATAGTATGGAACAATGAGTGTGTATTGTTATTTCTTCTTCCCTTTCAAACGTGACTTCTTATCCCCTCCTGCATGGCTGTAAAATATTCTTGTTGGTGAAAATTCACCTAATTTATGTCCCACCATATCTTCGGTGATAAATACCGGAACGAATTTCTTCCCGTTATGCACAGCAAAGGTCAGACCTATAAACTCAGGTAATATTGTAGACCGCCTAGACCATGTCTTGATAACCTGATGGCTGTTCTCCTTCTTGACCCTATCTACCTTTTTCATGAGACTCCCATCCACAAAAGGTCCCTTCTTTACCGAGCGTGGCAACCCTGCCTCCTTTCCTACTTCCTTCTTTTGATAATCAACTTATCACTTATCTTGTTGCGCCTTGTCCTGAAACCTTTAGTAGGAACACCCCACGGTGTAACTGGATGCCTGCCCCCTGATGATCTCCCTTCTCCACCTCCAAGAGGATGATCAACTGGGTTCATAGCTACACCTCTTACATGCGGTCTTCTTCCTAAATATCTTGCTCTCCCCGCTTTGCCGATGGAAATATTTTCATGATCTAAATTTCCTATTTCCCCAATAGTAGCCCGGCAACCTAATAAGATCATTCTCACCTCTCCCGAGGGGAGTTTCACCTGTGCATACTTCCCTTCCTTAGCCATTAATTGGGCATAACCCCCTGCACCTCTTACGAGCTGTCCACCATGACCTAAATGTAATTCTATATTGTGTATATGTGTACCCATGGGAATATTTTTTAATGGCATAGTATTACCTGTTTTTATCTCCACATCCACTCCTGATTCTACCCTATCACCAACTTGTAATTTATCTGGGGCCAATATATAAGACTTCTCTCCATCCAAATAGTGAAGGAGGGCAATCCTTGCCGATCTATTAGGATCATATTCTATGGAGGCTACTGTTGCTGAAATATTATCTTTTTTCCTTCTAAAATCAATGATCCTATATCTCCTTTTGTGACCTTCTCCCCTATGTCTGGCAGTTATCCGGCCTCTAGAGTTCCTACCACCAGACCTCTTTATTGGCTTTAATAAGCCCTTTTCTGGCTTATTACTTGTGATCTCTTTAAAAGTTGGTACCGTCTGAAATCTCCTACCAGGTGAGGTTGGATTATTCTTTTTTAGTGCCATATCTTTATCCTTTAAATACCCTCAAAAAATTCGATACTCTCACCTGGAGCAAGCCTTACAATTGCCTTTTTCCAATCTGCTTTTCTTCCCACATTCCTTCCTACCATGCGTTTCTTACCTTTGATATTAATCACTCTTACGCTTAAAACCTTAACCTTGAATATGTTCTCAATGGCATTCCTAACCAATATCTTGTTAGCGCTTCTGTCCACTTCGAATGTAAGTTGATTCACTTGTTCCTTTTGCTTTGTAGCTTTTTCTGTTATAAGGGGTTTTTTAATTATCCGATAAAGATCCATCACCCAGCAAGTGCCTCCTCAACTTTCCCTATAGCTCCTTCAATAAATAAGAGATTTTCATGACTTAAAATATCGTATACATTGAGTCCTTCGGCCCTTAAGAGCTTAACGCTTCTAATATTTCTTGAAGATTTTTCAAGGTTCTCATCTTCCCTTTCTGTAATAATGAGAACATTATCTAAATCAAAGGTCTTTAAAATATTAAAAAATTTTCCTGTGTTTTTCTCCTCAAGATGAATGTTATCAACAACAAGGAGTTGTCCTGACTTGTATTTGTCGGCTAAGGCCATTCGTAATGCCATCTTTCTTATCTTTTTATTAATCTTTAATGAATAATCTCTTGGCAGAGGACCAAATGCTACACCACCACCCCTTCTCAAAGGTGAAGATGCCGCTCCTACCCTAGCGCGACCTGTGCCTTTCTGTCGCCATAGTTTTCTGCTGCTAGCCCTTACTTTAGATCTATTTTTTGTTGAAGCACTTCCGGAACGAGAACTGGTCAACTGACCCCTTATAACTTGATGAAGTATATCTTCTCTGATAAAAACATTGAAGATCTCATCCTTTATATCCCGCTCATGAATCTTCTCACCCTTCACATTATGTACATCTATAAGGGCCACTGTCGCTTCGCTCCAAATTTTTAAATTGACAATTAAAAATTGTTAATTGCTAATTTTTACCTCTAAAAGGCTCCCTCTACTGCCAGGAACTGAACCTTTTACCAAAATTAAATTTTTCTCTTTAACCACATCAAACACCTTTAAATTCTTAACTGTCACTTTCTTGTTACCCATCCTGCCAGGAAGTTTTTTTCCTTTCATCACCCTGCTTGGAGTTGCACTAGCACCAATAGAACCTGGAACATTGTGGGATCGACAACCATGGCTTCTATCTCCTCCACTAAACCCCCATCTTTTAACAACTCCAGTAAAACCCCTTCCTTTGCTAATACCTCTTACAGTTACTAAATCTCCAGCATTAAATATCTCACTATTAATTTCCTGCCCGAGTTCAAATAAATCAACATCATCTACTTTTATCTCCTGTAAAAAGGCGAATCCACCTTTTCCTGCTGCCTTCAAGTGACCGGATATAGGCTTATTTAGCCGCTTATCTTTTTTTGGTTGAAAGCCTATCTGAATAGCATTATATCCCTCTTTGTCAATCTTCTTAATCTGAATTATATAACATGGGCCAATCTCCAGCACAGAGACAGGTATAGACTCCCCATTCTCACGAAAAACACGTGTCATACCAATCTTTTTTCCCAGAATGCCTTTGACCATCTTCTACGTTTCCTTAAAGCTTTATCTCCACATCTACACCAGCGGCAAGATCTAATTTCATAAGTGCATCTACTGTCTGCTGTGTAGGCTCTATAATATCTATCAACCTCTTATGGGTTCTTATCTCAAATTGTTCTCTTGATTTTTTATCCACGTGAGGTGATCTTAAAACACAATATTTACTAATCTCCGTTGGAAGTGGTATTGGACCGGCAATCTTTGCTCCGGTGCTCTGAGCAGTATCTACAATCTCGGAAACAGATTGATCTAAAAGTTTATGATCGTAAGCCTTTAACCTAATCCGAATTTTCTGATTATTCATAATGGTTTCGCCTTACTCTACTATATCACTTATTACTCCGGCACCAACCGTTTTACCGCCTTCCCGGATAGCAAAGCGGAGTTCCTTTTCCATAGCTATCGAGGTTATCAAGTTTACCTCAAAAGAGACATTATCACCAGGCATAACCATC
>JAUWZC010000191.1 GCA_030615565.1 Desulfobacteraceae bacterium
TTCGGCATGGAGATTGATTGATCATGATTCTTTACGCAGCTCATTATGGCGTATTGTCATTAAATAAGTGAGGATGTATAATAACACCTTGAAAATGCTACCATAAGCCATGGCAGAGAGCAAGAGAAAACTGCTGGATCAGGTTCGTGATGTTATTCGCCTGAAACACTACAGTATCAGGACAGAAGAGACCTATGTCATGTGGATCAGGCGGTTTATACTTTTTCACAACAAGCGGCATCCTTCAGAGATGGGCGAACAGGAGATAAGCGAATTTTTGACCCATCTCGCGGTTAAAAAAAAGGTGACTTCATCAACACAGAACCAGGCCCTGAATGCCATCGTGTTTCTGTATCGCGAGATCCTGAAACGAGACCTTGGAGAAATTCGGGATATTCAATGGGCAAAGCGGCCTGCCAGGCTTCCCGTGGTTTTTACCGGGGAAGAGGCAAAGGCGGTGCTGGATCATATGGAGGGAACCAGGTGGCTCATGGCAAGCCTCCTGTATGGTTCTGGCCTCAGATTGATGGAATGTATTCGGTTGCGGGTGAAAGATATTGACTTTAACTACCGGCAGATTAACGTTCGGGATGCCAAGGGCGATCAGGACCGCGTGACGATCCTGCCCGCATCACTCATTGAACCGCTTCAGCGTCACCTCAAAAGGATTCGCACACTCCATGAAAAAGACGTAAAGGATGGCTTTGGTGAGGTATACCTTCCCTATGCGCTTGAGAGAAAATACCGCAATGCAAACCGGCAGTGGGGATGGCAGTATGTATTCCCGTCATCAAGGAGATCGAAAGACCCCAGAACAGGTATAGTCCGTCGGCATCATATCGCCGAAACCGTCCTTCAAAGAGCTGTCAGGGCAGCAGTTCGGGCATCGGGAATGGTCAAGCCAGGCTCATGCCATACCTTTCGCCACTCCTTTGCAACGCACCTCCTTGAAGATGGCTATGATATCCGCACGGTGCAGGAATTATTGGGACACAAGGATGTGAGCACAACAATGATCTATACCCATGTTCTTAATAAAGGTGGAAAGGCAGTAAAGAGCCCGCTGAATTGACTGGTTAGGATCGAAATCAGATAATACTTCTATTTCTTTTTTCCTTCAATATTCAGAATTTTATAAGATAAATCTTCTATTGAATTAAAAGGACCATTTATTCCCTGAGGCCCTCTTCCTCTACCATTATCCATTACATACCATTTATTGTTATCTTTGTATAAGGCCATATAATGATAATCCCTCGGATAAGCCCCTGGAACAAACCAAGAAGGCCATGGGGAATAAACTTTTAATGGATAAGCTTCAAATCCTGCTTGTCTTAAGCAATACACGGCAAAGGTTGTATATGCTGCACAGTTCCCTTTTTTTGATTGAAATATATAACCTGGAGAACAACTCGCCGTACTATGGGATATATCTACACCGCCACAACCATACCCTTCACGAGTAGTTGCATATGAGAAATGTCGAAGTTGGTACTTATCAATTAATTGTGGGGTGTTGAGTCTTAAAACAGCATCATTGAAATATTCCCTTGAGTGGTGAGCGCAGCCACCAAAAGCCAGTATCAGTCCAAGAAAAAGAAGCTGCTTTGTTACTTTTGATAATTTATGACAATTAATTTCAGACCTCCTAACGGGAAGCTCACTTGCTTGATGGGGCGGAGCCCCAGCAAGTCAAGCGCAGAGACTTGTTCGACGCCTCAATCCTTTATGCGGTCAGCTTCTTCAACTCGGCAGGGATCTTACTCAGGACTATCTCTTTAAGATCGATCTTGTGACTTGCATTGTCGATGTCAATACCGGTGAGGTGACCCTCCGAATCATAGTCGAGGACTACGCCTTCTGAAATCTCCTTGCTCTCCACGCTTGAGGTAGCGGACAGGTCTATATAGAGGGAGTCGGTTTCGGGATAATAGTTGAGTTTCATGGTTTGAACCTCCTATCCGGAAAAGCGTTATGGACCGTTACCTTGTCTTCGAGGGTGATGACCCTCAGGTAGCGTCCTTCTAATTCTTCAATCAGACCCCAAAAGCGGAAGCGATTGTGCTCCTGCGGTTCCACTCTGATCGGATCATCCAGAATACGTTCGCACCATTCCTTCTTCAGGTATTGGCGCTTCCGCAAGACCTCGTTCTCGAAGTACTCAGTGTATCGGTACTTAGCCATAGGAACAATGATACACCATAAGACGGTGATTTTGAAGTCACTTCATGCTGCGTCGAACAATGAGTGGTCAGAATTTTTTCCATACGAAAAACTAAATCTGGAAAAAATTCTGAAATAATAAATAAATCTTGATTTATTATTAAATCTACTGGAGAAATTTACAGGGAAAAGAATAAAAGATCAATAAGAATCAATGAATAAGCAGCCAAAGAAACTTTTAGATCAAGTTAGAGATACAATTCGGCTTAAGCATTACTCTATTCGTACAGAAGAGAGTCACCTTTTATAGATAAAAAAAAGATGTATTCTCTACCACTATAAACGCCATTCAAACGACATGGGAGAAAAGGAACTGGATTGATTTAGGTGACTTCGACCATGTGAAGAGAGCCAAGAGACCTGAGAGGTTATCCAACTGTGATGGCTAAAGAAAAAGTCGTCCGCGTTCTGGCAGTAATGCCAGGTATAAGGCTTATAGCTGAATGCTTGCAAGTTATTCAAGCATTTTCAAGATTTGTGAAAGTTCTTCTTTGATTTCCTTTAAAAAATTATCAGGTGGGGCAGAGCTAACCTTTTCTCCAGGCTCGAGCCTTTTCTTTGCACCTTCTATTGTCAGTTTCTCTTCATAGAGGAGTTTTTTTATCTCTATTATAGTCTCGATATCCTCGCGCTGATAAGTCCTCTGTCTCGAATCTGCCCTTTTAGGCCGAATATTTTGAAACTCTTTTTCCCAGTAGCGAAGAACATAAGGCTTTACTCCAATTATCCGGCTTGTCTCACCAATCCTGAAAAAGCGTTTGTTATCCGATATATCCATTTTTTGATTAATACTTCAAATCCTCAGATATGCTGATACTCCATCCCTTACTTTGCAGTTTAGTAGTGATTTAGGTATAAGATGACACACATCTCTCGCCCACTCTCCCCCGCCTTGCGGGAGATCGTTCGAGCTCACTGAGAGCACAGAGATAATTTTTCATGATGGTACTATGTCTAGTACAAAAGACAATCGAAAAATTTACCCTTAACTCTAATTCTCTGAGAACTCTGTGAGAGATAAAAGCATATTACTGCGGAGGGCCCTCCCTCAGCCTTCCACCTGTCTGTCGGCAAATTTCCTCTATTACCTCCTCGTGAATCTTATTTACCTCATCGTCTGTCAATGTCCTTTTATCAGACCTGTAGCTAATCCTTAAAGCCATGGCCTTTTCTTGAGGGGCAATTTGTTTACCCTGGTAAACATCAAATATATCAACAGATTCAACCAACCCCTTTCCCATTTCCTTTACAATATTTACGAGCATGGCAGTCTCTGTGGAGCGATTAACTATGATAGAGATATCTCTTCTAACCGAGGGATACTTGGCCAGGGGTGTAAATTTTTTTTCCCAGGCAACCAAAGATAAAAGTGGATCAATATAGAGTTCCAGGATATAGGCGTTTTTTTCAAGTTCATACTCATCCATAACCCCTTTCGAAACCTTGCCAATAGTGCCTATCTCAGTGTCAGAGTAGTGAATTCCGGCATATTCATATGGGTTAAATCCTTCTTTCGGACTATCTCTTTTATAATCAACCTTTTCAATGCCAAGCTCTTCCAAAACATTTTCTGTCATGCCTTTGATATCAAAAAAATCAGCCTCCCGCCCTTCCTGATACCACCCTTGTGTGGATCCCATCCCTGTGATTAAGGCACCAAGAATCTGCTTTTCCTGGGGCAGCTCCTCTTCCCCTTTAATATATACCTTTCCCCATTCAAAGATCCGCAAATCATTCTGGCCCCTTAATGCATTTAGCCTAACTACAGAAAGTAGTCCGGGAATAAGGGAAGTCCTCATAACGGATTGATCTTGGGAGAGGGGATTTAAGAGTTCTACAAAGGATCGCAGATTACTGTTCTGTCCTGCTCCTATAATATCAGCAGATTTTGGTGAGATGAAGCTATAGGTAATGATTTCTGTGAAACCCATACCGACCAACATGTTTTTTATCCGATCTCTGAGAACAAATTCAGTAATATCCTCTTCTGTTGGCCTGATGGATGGAAGGGTAACCGGTATGTTATTGTAGCCAATTAATCGCGCAATCTCCTCAATCAAATCAGCCTCTCTAGTTATATCTACCCTGAAAGACGGTGGACTAACCTCGATTCTATTTTGATCAACTACCCTTATGACCATATTAAGGGAGGAGAGATGATCAGTCATCTGTTCTATACTTATGCTGGTTCCCAAGATTTCATTGGCTCTATCAACGCGCAAGATAATCTTTGAGGGTAACCATG